>CAMLIU010000171.1 GCA_946479995.1 uncultured Gemmatimonadota bacterium
ACTCCATCAGCGAGATCCTCGGCCGCACCGTCTCGCTGGAGAAGGGCGCCGAAACGATCCTCCGCGAGGTCAGCGAGACGGTCGGCGCGCGGCGTGCCTCCATCCTCGTCCACGACCCCGACCTCGATGCACTCGTCGTCATCGCCCGCCTGGGCGGCGAGAACATCGCGACGCCTCCCATCGCGCTGGACGACGAATGCAGCGTGAGCGCGCACGTCTTCCGCACGCTCCACTCCACGGTTGCCGAGGAGGGACAGATGCCCTGCGCCGCGGAGGCGGGATTCCGTCGCGGCGCGATGCTCACCGTCCCCATCCTGTGGACCACGCAGGACGGAAGTGAGCCCCTCGGTGTGGTGAACCTGTCCGATCGCCGTTCCGGACAGCCCTTCACGGCCGGCGACCAGAAGCTGATCACCGCCATCGCCTCGCAGATCGGCGCCGCCATCCAGAATGCGCGGCTGGTCCGCCAGTCGCTCGACCAGGAGCGCCTCCAGCGCGAGATGCAGCTCGCGCACGACCTGCAGATGAAGCTCCTCCCCGATGCGGCGCATGGCGCGCCGGAGGCGGACGTCGCGGCACGCGTCGTTCCCACGGAGGACGTCGGCGGTGACTTCTACAACCTGTACCGGCTGTCGGGCGGGCGGATCGGCGTGATGATCGGCGACGTGAGCGGACACGGCTACCAGGCCGCGCTCATCATGGCGCTCACCATGAGCGCATCCGCCATCCACGCGCAGGGCACGGACGATCCGGCGGAGATGCTGCGGCGCCTGCATCAGTCGGTGAAGGAAGAGCTGTCGACGACGGAGATGTTCGTCTCCGCGCTGTACGCGGTGGTGGATCGCGAGCAGCGCGTGCTGCGCTACGGCAACACCGGCCATCCGCATGCTTTCGTGGTCGGACGGGACGGCACGGTGGAGCGGCTCGCCGCGGGCGGCCCGCCGCTCGGCATGGCGGACGAAGCGCCGGAGTCGGTGACGCGTCCCTGGGACGTGGGCGGCGACGTGCTCGTGCTCTTCACCGACGGCATCACCGACGCGCGCAACAGGGAAGGGCAGCGCCTCGACGAGTGGCCGGTGCTCGACTGCGCGGTGCGCCACCGCGACGAGCCCGCAGCGCAGATCGCCGGCCGCATCTTCGCCCTCCTCGACAACTACACCGGCGACACGCCGCGTCGCGACGACCTCACGCTCGTCATCCTGAAGAGCTGATGGACGCTGGCGATTCCGGCAGGCCGCGCCGCGACCGCGGTGGCCTGCCTCCCGCGCGCAAGAGCCTTGGCCAGCACTTCCTCACCGACCGCCGGATCCTCGGCCGCATCGCCGACGCGCTGCAGCTCCAGGGAGGAGAGACGGTCGTCGAGATCGGCCCGGGACGGGGGGCGCTCACCGACATCCTCGCCGAGCGCGCCGGGCGGCTGATCGCGGTGGAAGTGGACCGCGCCCTCGCCGCCATGCTCCGGGAGCGCTATGCGCGACGCAGCAACGTGCTCATCGCCGAGGCGGACGTGCTGCAGGTCTCGCTCGGTGAGCTCGCTGCGGGCCCGTACGTGCTCGTCGGCAACGTGCCGTACTACATCACGACGCCCATCCTCTTCCACGCCCTCGAGCACCCCCGCGCCGAGCGATCGGTCTACCTCGTCCAGCGGGAAGTCGCCGATCGCCTCACCGCGGCTCCCGGAAGCAAGGAGTACGGCGCGCTCACGGTGAACGTGGCTGCCGTCGCACGCGCGGAGATGCTCTTCAAGGTGCCCGCTGGCGCGTTCTCGCCGCCGCCGAAGGTAGAGAGCGCGGTCGTGCGCATCACCCCCCTCGCCACGCCGCTCGTGTCACGCGACGAGGAGGAGCCGCTGCGGAAGCTGGTGCAGGGCTCGTTCGGCATGCGTCGGAAGCAGATGCGACGCGTGATCCGGACACTGCGGTCGCTCGGCGCCGACGAAGCAGATGCCGTACTCGCCGCAGCCGGCATCGCACCCGAGGCGCGGCCGGAGACGCTGTCGGTGGAGCAGTTCGTGAAACTGCTGAGGACTACCAGCTAGTCAGGGCGGCCCGCGTGGAACGCGGGCCGGCCCGACTCGCCGTCAGTTCAGTCCTTGTTGGTTAGAGCGAACGTCAGCCCCTCGAGCTCCATCGCCATGTTCACCGTCCTCACCGTGACCTCGGGGGGGGCGTGGAGCTGGGCGGCGGCGAAGCTCAATACGGCCGTCATTCCCGAGTGCACCAGACGATCGAGCGTTTCCTGCGCCCCTTCGCTCGGGACGGCGATCACTGCGATGTCGGGCTTCTCCTCGGCGATGTCCGCTTCGAGCCGCGCCATGTCCCGCACCGTGACGCCATCGAGCGTGCGCCCGATCTTGTCGGGATTCGTGTCGTAGGCGGCGATGATCTGGAATCCCCGCTGGCGGAAGCCGCGGTACTGCGCCAGCGCGGCTCCGATCTTTCCGGCGCCGACGATGATCACGCGCCACTCGCGCTGCAGGCCGAGGATGTCGCGGATCGCGGTCGCCAGCTCGGGAACCGAGTAGCCGAGCCCGCGCTTGCCGAAGGAGCCGAAGAAGGAGAGATCCTTCCGGACCTGGGCCGAGGTCGTCCCGCCGCGGCGGGCCAGCTCGTCGCTGGAGATCGTGGCGAGACCCTTCCCCTCGAACTCCTCCAGGAAGCGGAGATAGATCGACAGGCGACGGACGGTAGACTCGGCGATTCTCTTCACTGGGGCGGGCTTGTGAATTCCTTCACAAGCTAGCGCGCCACCACTTTCCGCACCAGCGGCATCACGCAGCGTCCCCCAACCGCATGTGATGCCGACAGATGCATGATCATGCAGGCAGGCGGTATACGCCCTGACGGGTTATCTTCGGCGTCTATGACCGTGCACGTGACCTCAGAGATCGGGCGGCTTCGCTCCGTCGTCGTCCATACCCCCGGCGCCGAGCTCCTCGGTGTCACCCCGGCCACCCGGGAGGACTATCTCTACGACGACCTCCCGGATGCCGACCAGGCCCGCGTGGAGCATCGCCGCTTCACGGCCATGCTCGAGCGCTTCTGCCAGGTCCACGAGGTGCGTGACCTGCTGGCCCAGGTGCTGGAGAACGACGAGACGCGCAACCTGCTCGTGCGCGAGACGATGGACATCGTTCCCAGCGAGCCGCTTGCGCGCGAGATCGCCGCGCTTCCTCCCGCCGCGCTCGTGACGATGCTCATCGAGGGGCGCGTCGAGACGCCCGGCCCGCTGGCCCGCACCCTCAACGAGTTCGGCTACGAGCTCCCTCCGCTCCCGAACCTCTTCTTCACCCGCGACTCGGCCATGAGCGTGGGCAGCCACGTGCTCATCGGCTCCATGCGCTACGGCATCCGCTGGCCGGAAGAGCTGATCATGAAGGCGCTCTTCCTCTACCATCCGCTGCTGCGCAACGAGGGGCTCATCTACGACGGCTCGGTGGAGCGCCGCCTCAACTACACCCTCGAGGGCGGTGACATCCATCCGCTGCGCGAGGACCTCGTGGTCATCGGCTTCAGCGAGCGCTCGAGCCCGGGTGCCATCGACCACATCGCTTCGGTGCTGTTCGGGCAGACGAAGGTGACGGACATCATCGTCGTCGTCATGCCCAAGGAGAACACCGCCATCCACCTCGACATGATCTTCACGCAGGTGGATCGTGAGCAGTGCGTCGTCTTCCCGCCACACTTCATCGGGCCCGAGCGCCTGAGCGTGCTGCACTGGCACAAGGGACACGACACCCTGCAGGAGAAGGCCGACATCTTCACGGCGCTTCGCGATTGCGGAATGCCGATGAGCCCGATCCGCTGCGGCGGCGAGCGGCGTGTGGTGCAGGAGCGTGAGCAGTGGGCGTCCGGCTGCAACTTCGTCGCGATGCGGCCCGGGCTGGTGTTCTCCTATGCGCGGAACGTCGGGACGCTGGCCGAAATGGAACGCGCGGGCTTTCGCATTGTAGAGGGTGTGGACTTCCTCACGGGCGGAGCGCGCGTGTCCGACGACGAGCGCGCGGTGATCACCTTCGAGGGCGCCGAGCTCGTGCGTGGCGGCGGCGGTCCACGCTGCATGACCTGCCCGGTGCAGCGCGACGATCCGTGGCGCTGAGTCGTCCCTTCCTTGCCACCTTCATCATTGCCTGAGCAGAACCAAGTGAGCGACGTGGACGTCATGAGCGGCACCCGCCTCGAGCCGCATGCCCCGGCGGGAGTCACGACGGTTGCCGAGCGCACCCTCCTCGCCGAGCGCGCTGCCGACTTCCTGAAGGGAGGGCCGGCCGACTCGCGCTCGCTCATGGCCAGCGTCTGCCAGCTGTCGCTCCTGCCGGAGGTGGTCGCCGAGCACATGGCGGTCACGCTGCTGCGCGACCAGCCGCGCTTCGCACGCACGCCCGACGGCGCGTGGCGCCTCGCGGAGCCCGCCGCGCCGGCGTGGCGCCTGCAGCCGGCGTCGCAGGAGCCACTCCTCGCGTCACTCGAGTTCGCCGTCGTGGACGTCGAGACGACGGGCGGCCGTCCCGACAACGGCGACCGCATCACGGAGATCGCCGTCGTCACGGTGCAGGGCGGGGAAGTGACGAACGTCTTCGAGACACTCGTCAATCCCGAGCGCTCGATACCGCCCTTCATCACGCGGCTGACGAACATCTCGTGGGAGATGGTGCGCGACAAGGCGCCCTTCCGCGACGTGTGCGGAGAGGTGCTCGCTGCGCTCGACGGCAAGGTGTTCGTCGCCCACAACGCCAACTTCGACTGGCGCTTCGTGAGCGCGGAAGTGGTGCGGAGCACGGGACGCGAGCTCACGGGGCGCCGCCTCTGCACCGTGCGGCTGGCGCGGCGGCTCCTGCCGCAGCTGCGATCGCGCTCCCTCGACTGGGTCGCTCGCCACTACAACGTGGAGATCCCCTCGGGCATGCGCCATCGCGCGGCGGGGGACGCCCTCGCGACCGCGCACTGCCTGCTGCGCCTCCTCGACGACGCGCGGGAGCACGGCTGCGAGCGGTGGTCGGAGCTGGAACGCTTCCTCGCGACCGCGTCGGCGACGGCCCGGAAGCGCCGTCCCCGCCGCGCACCGGGCATGCCGCAGCCGGTGGACAGGGACACGACGGCCTGAAGGCGGGACGGCACGTGAAC
>CAMLIU010000172.1 GCA_946479995.1 uncultured Gemmatimonadota bacterium
CCGCCACGACGCGGCGGCTCACCACCGCCACCCCCGCCGCCGCCCATGCGCATGGTGATCACCTGCTGGCGCTCGCCGCCACCGCCGCCCGCACCGCCGCCGAAGACCACGGCGCCGTCACCCGCCGCAGCGCCACCGCGCCCGAACTCGGCGCGGCGGCGCTCCATCGCCGCACGGGTGGAATCGATGAACGCCACCTTGTCCTCGTCGGTCAGGCGCTGCCACTCGAACGGGATCTTATCTGCCATCGAGCGGGAGCCATCCGCGCCGATGAACTCCACGCGATAGTCGCGGCCGTGCACGAGGGCGATCGTGCCATCGCTCATCACCGCCCAGTCGTCGGTGACCGGGAGCGGGTTGATGGTCGTGGTGACGGTGACGCGCCCGTTCTCGCCGCGCGACACGGTGATGTTCTGCTTCGGGATGCGGAAGAACGCGGCGGTGTCGAGCTTGCGCGTGGCGAGGTCGAAGCGCACGAGCGCCGCGCTGTCGGGGAACTCGGGCGACGTGGGGGTGCCGTCCGCGCCGCGCCGGAAGTTGGGGCGCGCGAAGCTGCGGTAGACGATGCGTCCCTGCGCATCGAACCCCGGGTTCCCGAACGGGCCGCCGACGAGGAACTGCACGTCGTTGGGCCGCGGGGCCGCCATGACGCGCACCACCTTCCCCGCCCCGTCGATCACCAGCATCGAGAGCGAGGCGGGATCGATGAACAGCGTGGAGTCGCCGTGGTAGGCGAGCAACCCGCCGGGGCGCACGCCGTACGCGTTGGCGGTGCTGCTCGTGGAATCGGCGACGACGGCGATGACCTTGAGCGTGGAATCCATCAGCACCACGCGCCGGCGCACCTGGTCGTTCACGAGCACGTTCCCGTTGGACAGCGCTCGCACGGCGGCGATGGAGCCGAGCGAGTCGGTGCTGGTGGCCGTGGGCGCAGGCAGCGGGCGCACGGGGGGCGCGGCGGCCCTCGCTGGCGCCTGCGCGGCGAGGGGGGCGGCGGCGAGGAGAAGAGCTATGACTGGTGACTTCATGGGAGGCACGTGGGGGAAGCGAACAACGACAACTGAAGTAGCACGTACTTCGTACTTCGTACCATGACCTGCGGGAAAGCTGGTCCAATGCGGGGCCGTTCACTTCATCCAGCCAGGAAGCCAGCGGCACATCGGGATGGCCAGCCCCCTGGGTCCAGCTACGAAGTACACCGTACGAGGTACTTCGGTTGTCGTTACTGCGAGGTACACGGTACGGCGTACGTCTGTTGCAGTTACTACCGAATGATCACCATCCGTCCCCCACCCCCACCCATCATCGGCATGAACACCCCGCCCCCCGTGTTCCCCTGCGTGCCGCTGCGGATGCCGGCGAGGTAGCGCCTGTCCAGGTAGCTGGCGACGAGCGGGGGAAGCTTGCGGAGCTGGTCCGGCGTGAGCAGTGCCTTGATGCGCGGTGCAAGTGCGATGAGCCGGTCCACCGTGGCTTCACGCGCGTGCTTGTAGCGGTCGTAGGCGAGATCCTGGTCGTAGCGGTTCGGGAGCGCGGCGAGATCCTTCGCCACCCCGGTCCAGATGGAATCCACCGAGATCGTGTAGGCGCGGTTCATCGTCGCCAGCGAGTCGGCCTGCGGACCGGTGAGCTCGAGCGTGTCGCTCTGGCGGAGCAGCAGCGCCATCGGGTTCAGCACGCCGCCGGAGCCGTACATCGCCTTGAGCATCTGCTCGGTGAGCTTCACCCCCTCGCGCGTGCGGCCACGATCGAGCTGCTGGGTGAGCGTCTGCCGCTCGCGCGACGGGCCCACGTCCACGCGCAGCGCCATCGTGATCGTCACCGGCTGGCGGATGGCGTTGAAGCGCGGGTTGGTGCTGCCGAAGCGCGGGTTCACCTCGTACCTGAAGCGCTGGTTCTGCGCATCGAAGCCGCGCACGTAGAGCAGCGTCTGGTCGGGAGTCACCGACTGCCCCCAGCCGTGCAGCCCGTTCTGGCCATGCAGCAGGAGGTCGGCGGCGCCGAGCGGGTTGCTCACGTTGAACGACAGCGTGGCACGCTGCGGCAGGCGGAACTTGAGCGGGTTCAGGGAAAGGCTCATGTTCGCCGTGGACGTCCACGGGCCGGTGCAGCTGTTCCGCTCCGCGACCTGGCCGACCTGTCCCGCAAGGCAGGTGCGTGCCGACTCGGAGCCGTCCGCGAGCAACTGCTGCATCGCCGACTGCATGACGGGATCGTTGCCCAGCGCGTTCGGGCTGAACACGTACGCGCGGTCGTTGGAGTACCCGTCGCCGTTCACGTCGCCGGCGACCAGCGGCGTGTAGCGCACGCCGCTGGAGAAGCGCCCGTACCAGCTCACCCGCACCGCGTCGAAGAAGTTGTAGCCCAGGGTGTAGGTGATCTGGTGGCGCGAGCTGAAGTCCCCGCTTCCCCACTGCACGTCGAACGGATTGCCGGCGGCGCTGGTGAAGCCGCGATACTGCTGGCGGTTGTCGGAGAGCACGTAGCTCGCGTTCCAGATGAAGCCGCTGCTGAAGCGCGTGGGCGACAGCGACAGCCGCAGCTGGCGCGACGTCCCCCTGAGGTCCGACCGCTGCTCGCTCACGTGGTTGAACTGCGAGCTGACGCGCGACGCGCCGCTGGCGATCGCACCGGTGCCGGGCACGATGCTCGACTCCGCCGCGTAGACCGGGCGTCCCCCTTCCTCGGGAAGGGTGAATTGCGCGACGGGGCGGAAGTTCAGGTCGACGAAGCTGCGCTGGTCGAGGTTGCGCGAGTACGTGACTTCGGCGGTGAGGCTGAACCGGTTGGAGAGGATCGGCCCATTCCACTGCAGGTTGCCACGCACGCTGCGCGGCGCGCTGAAGTCGTTCGCGAACAGGGTGACGTTGGGCGCGCTGCTGGAGAACACACTCCCCGACGTACCGTCGGCGCAGGTGGAGGGAATGGTGGACGGATCGAGCGTGTACGCGTTCCAGTCCGGGATCGGCGTGGCCGCACCCACGCACGCCAGCTGCTGCACCGCACCGGCGAGGCCGGTGTTGGTGATGGCCGGGCTGAGCAGCGACGCGGGCGAGATGCTCTGGAAGACACCCACGCCGCCGCGCACCACGGCACGCGGGACGCGCGCGGCGCCCTCGAAGGCGCTGATCTCCGGCGCCTTGCCGTACGTCCACGAGAAGCCGACGCGCGGGCTGGCGTAGATGTCGTTCGGCGCCGCGTCGTTGCGAACCCCGAACAGCTGCTGCACGGCCGCGTTGTACGCCGGCGACGACGAGAAGTGGTTCGCGTCCACGCGCAGCCCGTACTGGATCTGCAGGTTGTCGGTGCGACGGTACGTGTCGCCGAGCGAGACGGCCACCGCGCTCTGGCTGCCGCTCTGCGTGCGTGGCAGGAGCGAGCGGGTGAACGACGCCGGCCGGTTGGCTTCCACGTCGCCGAGGGAGTTGTAGCGGAAGGAGCCGAGCAGGTTGGTGGTCTGGTCCTGGTCGTACGCGTCCTGCCGCAGCTCGGTGGTGAGCTTGAGGCGATGCTTGTTGCTGCGGCTGAACCAGGAGAGCTGGTTGGTGGCGGCGAGGCCGAGCGCACTGCTGCGCGTGCTCAATGACGGGCTGCCACCGAAGGCCAGCGTCCGCACGCCGTTCGTGCCGTCGGGGAAGGTGGAGTTGACGAGCACGCTCGCACTGGGCAGGTCGATGTACGGCGAGCCGTAGTTGCGGTTGCCGTTCACGCCGACGGTGGTCTCGCTGAGCACCACGCTCTTCACGTACGCCGTGTGGCTGAGCTGCACCCCGCCATTGAGGCTGGTGCGATCGCCCCCATGGGCCGGCACCTCGGTGGCGAGCTGGCCGGTGGGCGTCTGCCGGTTCCAGAAGCCGTTGAAGGTGAGGCTGTACGTCTGCCCGCTGCTCGAGCTGGGCGGGGTGAGGTTGAGCGTGCCGAAGACGGAGCCGTTGTCACTCAGCCGGCTGCTCGGGATGCGGCCGTCGATCGTCGTCGGCACCCCCGCGGTGTTGAGCAGCTGAATGAGGTGCGCGACCGAGTCGATGGAGATGCCGTTCGCCTCGAGGCCGACGGGATCGGTGTTGATGAGGGTGTGCAGGTCGTTGCTCCGGCGACCGAGCTGCCAGGCGACGTTGTAGAACGCCTTGTCGAAGACGATCGGACCCGACAGCGCCCCGCCGAGCGAGAGGTTGGTGTACTGCTGCCCGAGCGCGCGCGCGGCGGGATCGGTCCACTGGAGGGGCGGCGCGTCGAAGTTGAGCGAGGTGCTGCGGCGGATGTAGTTGGAGCCCGACCCGGTGCGGATGTTGAGCTGCGCACCGCTGAACCCCCCTCGGCTCACGTCGTACGGCGTGGTGACCACCGAGGTGGAGATGCTCGCGTCGCGCGGCAGGTTGCTGGCGCCGAAGGGGGAGCCGTTGAGGGTCGTGGCGTTCTGGTCGGCCGAGAGGCCGAGCACGGAGAAGCCGGCGGGATCGCCGTCGGCGCCGGTGACCGGGGTGACGCCCGGTACCGTGGCCGCGAGCGCGTCGAGGTTTCCCTGGTCGGCGGCAGCGACGGCCGCGGCGTTCGCCGCCTGCTCGGTGCCGCTGATGTCGGGCGCCTTGTCGGCGTTGCGGTCCACCCGCTGGCGGTCGGCGGCGACCTTCACGGTGTCGAGCATCGCGGCGGCGCGCTGCAGCCGCGCATCGGCGACGAGGATGTCCTCGTCGGCCACCCGCTTGAGCTCGAACCGGCGCGGCTGGAAGCCGAGCGCGGCGAAGGTCATGAAGTAGTCGCCCTCGCCACCGGGGAAGGTGATGGTGAAGCGACCGTTGCGGTCGGTGCGGGCGGTGCGGTTCACGCCACCGTTCACCGACGTGGCGGTGACGTTGGCGTTCTGGATGGGAGCCTCGTCGGGACCGGTGACCTGGCCACGGATGACGTCCACGCCCTGGGCGCGCGCGCTGCCGGCGGCGGCGAGGAGGGCAAAGGCTGCAAGTGCTGCGATGCGGCGGAACACTTTTCGAATCGTTGAGGGAGGCGTCACGGCGAACGCCTTCGGCGTTCGCCGCCGTTGGACACCCCGCAGGTACGAAAAGGTGTCCGGTGGCTGAGGTAGTACGCGGG
>CAMLIU010000173.1 GCA_946479995.1 uncultured Gemmatimonadota bacterium
AGGTGGCCGCGCTCAAGGCCGACCTGGAGAAGGTGAACGTGGACAAGGAGGCCGCCGTCCGCGACCAGAACTTCGAGCGCGCCGCGTCGCTGCGCGACAAGGAGCGCGAGATCCAGGGCGACATCCGGAAGAAGCAGGAGGAGTGGGAGCAGCGCCGCCAGTCGCACCGGCCGGTGCTGGGCGAGGAGGAGATTGCCTTCATCGTCAGCCGCTGGACGGGCATTCCCGTGACGCGTCTGCAGGAGGCGGAGACCAGCCGCCTGATGCGGATGGAGGACGAGCTGCACCAGAACGTGATCGGGCAGGACGAGGCCATCAAGGCGCTCAGCCGCTCCATCCGGCGGAGCCGCGCAGGGCTGAAGGATCCGAACCGCCCCATCGGCTCGTTCATCTTCTGCGGCCCCACCGGCGTCGGCAAGACGGAGCTTGCGCGGTCCATCGCCAAGTTCCTGTTCGCCGATCCGTCGGCGCTCATCCGCGTGGACATGAGCGAGTACATGGAGAAGTTCTCCGTGTCGCGGCTCATCGGCGCGCCGCCGGGCTACGTGGGCTACGAGGACTCCGGCACGCTCACCAAGGCCGGGCGCCGCAAGCCGTATTCGGTGATCCTGCTCGACGAGATCGAGAAGGCGCACCCGGACGTGTTCAACATCCTGCTGCAGGTGCTGGATGAAGGGCACCTCACGGACAACTACGGCCGCGTGATCGACTTCAAGAACACCGTCGTCATCATGACGTCGAACGTCGGCGCGCGGGACATCACCAAGGGGAAGGGGCTCGGCTTCGCCACGGGCGATACCACCACCTCCTTCGAGCGGATGCAGGAGAAGGTGAAGGACGAGCTCAAGGTGGTGTTCAACCCGGAGTTCCTGAACCGGCTGGACGACGTGATCGTGTTCCACCCGCTCACGCGCGAGCACATCGCCCAGATCGTGACGGTGCTGCTGAAGGACGTGCGGAAGCGGCTGGCGGAGGAGGAGCTGACACTCAAGCTCACCGACGCGGCCACGGAGCTCCTCGTGAAGAACGGCTACGACGAGAGCTACGGCGCGCGGCCCCTGAAGCGGTCCATCCAGAAGTTCATCGAGGATCCGCTCTCGGAGAAGATCCTGCTCGGCGAGTTCTCGCGGGGCGACGAGATCGAGGTGGATGCGTCTCCGGATGGCACGAAGCTCGATTTCCGGGTGCTGTCGAGTGCCACCAAGGCGTAGGCGGGACGCGTAGCAACCCGCACCTGGCCGGCCGGGTCCAACCCAAGGGGACCCGGCCGGCCTTTCTCTGTGTATATTGCCGTGATGAATCGCATCTTTTCCGTTGCCGTGGCACTGGTGTGCCTCGGCGCGACGGTGCAGGCGCAGGAGCCCGCCACGGCGGGGCGCTGCGCTACGCCTGACTCCATTGCCTTCCGCGGCGCGTCGCGCACCTCCGACGCGTCGCTGCGTGCCGAGACCGGGCTGGTGCCCGGTCCGGTGAACTACCGCGACCTCGACCGGGCCATCAAGGCGCTCTACGCCATGGGGCAATTCGAGGACGTGCGCGCCTCGTGCGAGCTGAGCGCGGGCGGCCAGCGCGCCACGCTGGTGCTCACCGTACGCGAGCGGCCGCTGCTGGGCGCGGTGGACGTGAAGGGCACGGACCGCATCTCCGCCGGCACGGTGCGCGACCGCGTGGACCTGCTCATCGGGCGGCCGCTCGATCCCGCACAGGTCGCGCGTACGATGCAGCGCATCGACTCGCTGTACCAGGCCGCCGGGTACTACCTGGCGCGGGTGACCCCCGAGACCACCTTCGTGGACGGGAAGGTCAGCCTCGTGTTCCAGGTCGACGAGGGACACCGGCTCGCCGTGTCGGGCGTGGACATCCAGGGTAACAAGGGTATTTCCGACAAGAGCGTCGTCGGCGCGATGTCCACCAAGCCCGAGGGCTTCTTCTGGTGGAAGAAGGGTGAGCTCGACGCCGACAAGTACGCGGCGGACGTGAGCCAGAACATCCCGTCCTTCTACGCGTCCAAGGGCTACATCGACGCCCAGGTGCTCGAGGACACCCTCAAGGTGGACCGCGCCCGCGGCAAGGCGCTCGTGGACATCAAGGTGAACGAAGGGCCCCGGTACAGGATCGGGACCTTCGAGGTCACCGGCAGCCGCCACTTCTCGAGCGAGGACCTGAAGCAGTTCTATCCCTTCGGCGACCAGCCATTGAGCATCACCGGGGCGGTGAAGGGATTGATCAAGGCGGGCCGCGGTGGTGACGACGACCAGTACTTCGATGAGGCGAGGTGGGACGACGCCACACGCAAGGTGGGGGAGGCGTACGCCAACGAGGGCTACATCTACGCGAACGTGCGCCCCGTCGTCACGCGGGTGAAGAGCGGTCCCGACTCCGTGCCGACGGTGAACCTGCGCTGGGAGATCGACGAGCGGCAGCCGGCGATCGTGAACCGCGTGGAGATCCTCGGCAACGACATCACGTCGGAAGCGTGCATCCGGAACCAGATCTTCGTCGTGCCGGGTGACGTGTTCCGTCGCGACGCGCTGATCCGCAGCTACCAGAGCATCGGCAACCTCGGCTTCTTCGAGTCGCCGCTGCCGACGCCGGATACACGCCCCGCGAACGACAACGGCGACGTGGACGTCATCTTCCACGTGAAGGAGAAGCGCACCGGCAACGTGAACTTCGGTGCATCGGTGGGCCAGGGCGCCGGCGTGGGCGGCTTCATCGGCTTCGACCAGCCCAACCTGTTCGGCCTCTGCAAGCGCGGCTCGCTGAACTGGCAGTTCGGCCAGTACATCAACGACTTCAGCCTCACCTACACGGATCCCTTCATCAAGGGCTCGCAGATCTCCGGCACGGTGACGGCGTACCACTCGCAGCAGCGGTTCTATGTGAGCGACGTGGGCCGGCAGACGCGCGTCGGCGGACAGGTGCAGTTCGGCTTCCCGCTCATGGGCTCTCGCTTCTCACGGCTGTTCGCCTCCTACGGCGCGGAGAAAGTGAGCTATGGCGGCACGGGGCTCGTGAGCACGATCAACTGCGACATCATGATCTGCGCGCGCTCCACGCTGGGACTCACCTTCGACCACGACACCCGCATCGGCCTGCCATTCCCGACGGACGGCGGGCACCAGACCATCACCGGGCAGGCGAACGGCTTCTTCGGCGGCGCGAAGTACACCCGCTACACAGGCGAGATCCAGCACTTCGCCTCGCTGGCCCACTTCGGCGGCAGCGCCCTCGGCGCCGAGCCGATCGTGCTCTCGCTCGGCCTGAAGGCGCGCGGCGGCGCGGTGTTCGGCGATCCCGGCGGGTTCTTCGTGTCCCAGAAGTTCTCGCTCGGTGGCGTGCAATACGGCGAGCCGCTGCGCGGCTACGAGGAGTTCTCCATCACGCCGCAGGGCTACGACCCGACGGCGTCGGTGAGCCAGGCGCGCGCGAACGCATTCGGCAGCGCCTTCTACACGAACACCATCGAGCTGGGCCTGCGGTTCAACCAGCAGATCTACCTCGACGCGTTCTACGACGCGGGCAACGTCTGGGCGCGCCCGCAGGACTTCAATCCGACCCGCCTCTTCCGGGGCGCCGGCTTCGGCGGCTCGGTGGTGACCCCGCTCGGACCGCTCGGCATCGATCTGGGGTATGGATTCGATCGGGTGGATGCGCAGGGCCGCAAGGCACCCAAGTGGCAAATGCACTTCAAGCTCGGACAACTCTACTAACCTCTGGAGTCTCAATGCGTCTGTTTCGCCGCGCGATCCCGCTCGCGCTCGTATTTCTCACCCTGGGGAGCGTCGGTGCCTCCGCGCAGGGACAGAAGATCGGCTACATCCGGTCGTCGGTGATCCTCGACCAGGCGCCCGGGCGCGCCGAGGCCGAGGCGCAGTTCGACAAGGAGACGGCAGGCTACCGCGATCAGATCAAGCGGATGAGCGATTCGCTCGATGCGATGGTCGCATCGTTCCAGAAGGCACAGGCGTCGATGACGGCCGCGGCCCGCGACGCCAAGCAGAAGGATCTCCAGGCGAAGAACGCCGAGTACCAGCGCCGGTCCGCGGACCTGCAGCAGAAGGCGCAGCAGCGCCAGGGTGAGCTCGTGCAGCCGATCCTCGACAAGGTGAAGGGTGCGATCGAGGACGTGCGAGTGGAAGGTGGCTATTCGTTCATCCTGAACGCGGACGAAGGATCCACCATCGTGGCGATGGACAAGAATCTCGACCTCACGGACCGGGTGCTGGCCAAGCTGCGCGCGGGTGCGGGCACGGCCACCAAGCCGGCCACGCCGGCACCGGCGGGCGCCCCCTCGGGCGTGACACGTCCGCAGAATCCTCCCGTCATCTGACGTGAAGGACGGCACGACAGCGCACAGCGGCGGGGGGGGGGGGGCGGCGGCCCCCCCCCCCCGCCCCCCGGGGGGGGGGGGGGCCACCGCCGCCCCCCCCCGCCGCTGCTATCGCTGAGGTGGTGGGTGGCACGCTGCGCGGAGACGGTTCGGCCGTCGTGAACGCCGTGGCGCCCCTCGATCGCGCCCGGCGGCATCACCTGACCTTGCTCGCCAACGCACGATACGGTTCCCTCTTCGCCGAATCCGAAGCGGGGGTGGCGCTGGTTTCGCCCGAGCTGGAGGACGCCCCAGGGAAGGTGCTGGCGCGGATCGTGGTTCCGGCGCCGCACGACGCGATGCTGAAGCTCCTCGCCTCGCTGTACCCGCCGCCGACAGAGGAATCGGGTGTGCATCCCACGGCGGTCATCGGCCGCGGCGCCAGCCTGGGCGAAGGCGTCTGGATCGGTCCGCTCGCCGTGATCGGCGCCCGCGCGACGATCGGCGCGCGTTCGCGCATCGATGCGAGCGTCGTCGTCGGCGACGGCGTGGAGATTGGTGCGGATTGCCACCTCTTTCCAGGTGTCTGCCTCTACTCCGGCACGACGATCGGCGACCGCGTGCGGCTGCATGCGGGGGTCCGCCTGGGGAGCGACGGCTTCGGCTACGTATTCCGCAACGGCCAGCACGAGAAGATCCCCCACGTGGGGCGCTGCATCGTGGAGTCCGACGTGGAGATCGGCGCGAACTCGACCG
>CAMLIU010000174.1 GCA_946479995.1 uncultured Gemmatimonadota bacterium
CGCCCGGGGATTAACTTTGCGCCGGAACACCGTCCCGCCGCCGGGCCATCCGCTCGCTTCTCCCACCTGCCGCGCAATCACATGTCCTGGTTGAGTCGCCTGATCGGCGGCAAGTCGGACGGCAACGTGAAGCCGCAGCGCCTCGACTATCTCAACGAGGCGCTGGGGCTCGAGCGTCAGGGTGACTTCGACGCGGCGCTCACGTCGTACCGGCTCGCGCTCCGCGACCACCCGAACGACCCGCGCATCCTGCAGAACATGGCGATCGCCTTCTCGCGCACGGGACGGCTGTCGGAGGCGGTGACGGCGTATCGGCGGGCGCTCGAGCTCGATCCCGAGCTCTCGGGCGCCCACTACGGCCTCGCCTTCCTCCAGCTCAAGCGCGGCGACCTGGCGGAGGCTGCTGCGCATCTCGAAGCCTTCCTCGAGTCGCCCCCCTCCGGCGCGGAGGCGGAGCGCTGGGTCCGGCACGCGCGGCAGACGCTCGACGAGCTTCGCGCGCAGTCGTCGGGTCCGGTGGATCAGCCCGAGGGCTAGTGGGGACCGTCCTCGCCGTCGTCAGCCAGAAAGGGGGAGTCGGCAAGACGACCACCGCCATCAACCTGGCGAGCGCCCTCGCCCTTCGCGGACGCAAGACGCTGCTCGTGGACGCCGATCCCCAGGGGGCGGTGCGGCACGGCATCGGCCTCGGCGACGACATCGAACCGAGCGGGCTCGCCGACGTCCTGTCCGGGACCCGGGAACTGCCCGACGTCGTGCGTCCCACGCCACTTCCCTGGCTGCGCGTCCTGCTGGCCGGCTCGGTGAGCGATGCGGGGGAGCACGAGAGCTACGCGGCGCTCATGTCCGGCTCGCAACGCCTGCCCGAGCTGTTCGATCGCGCGCGGGCGCGCGGATACCTCGTGCTGGTGGACACCCCGCCCGGACTGGGGCCGATCACTCGCCGCGTTCTGGCGTGTGCCGACCATGTGCTGGTGCCTCTCCAGTGCGAGCCACTGGCGCTCCAGACCACGACGCAGATCCTGCGCGCCGTTCGAGAGGCCTCGCGAGCGAATCCAGCCCTCACACTCGACGGCATCCTGCTCACGATGCTGGAGCAGGCGAGCGAGGTCTCGCAGCGCGTGGCGGCGTACGTGCGCGAGCAGTTGCCCCCCGAGCTCGTGTTCGACGTGACGATCCCGCGCACGATGGCGACGTCCGACGCCTTCGCGGCGGGCCAGCCGGTGGTGCTGCGCTCGCCGGATGACGCAGCGTCCATCGCGTACCGGCAGCTTGCCGAGACGCTGGACGGGAGGCTGCGGTGAAGCGGCGCGCGCTCCTCCTCGGCGTGACCGTCACCGCCGTGGCGCTGGCGTGCGGCGAGGTGCCGACGCTGGATCAGGGGATCGCGTACATCTCGCCGATCATCCTGCCGGCACCAGCGGTGGCGATCGGGGATCAGCTGCGCGACAGCCTCGGCAACGTGGCGCCACTCCGCATCGAGGCGTTCGGTCGCAACGGTGAGCAGCTGCCCGATCCGCAGGCCACCTTCCTCCCCACGGTGGTGCCGTCGCCGATCTCGATCGGCGCCGACGGCGTCGTCACCGCCTCGGACACGGTGAGCGCCGTGAAGACGGTGCAGATCATCGGGCGCGTGGGCAGCAAGCTGCAGACGACCACCGTGAGCCTGCTCGTCGTCCCCCAGCCCGATTCGCTTGGCCGCAGCTCGGATTCGCTGAAGACCGTCGCGCTTCCGGCGCTCGACACGCTTCGGGTCACCGTGACCGGGTTGAACTCCGCCGGTGCACGTGTGGGCGTTCCCGGAATCGCCGTGCGCTACCGCATCGCCGGCGTCTACGGACCCGGCAGGGACACGGCCACGGCGATCCTCACGCTCGACGGACGCACGGTGTCGCGGCCCGACTCGACGATCGCGGTCGACACGACCGACGCATCGGGACTCGCGTCGCGCACACTCGTCGTGGCCAACGCGAAGCTGGACTCGGTGGTGGTGATCGTCCGCGCGCGTTCGCTCCGCGGCGACCCGCTCCGGGGAGATTCCCTGCGCTTCATCCTGCGACCGGCCCCGTAGCGCCGAGAGTGGTGGCGCCCGGGGCTCACCACGCGGTATCTTCGGCCTGAACGAGCGGCCCTGCGCCGCCGCGCTCCCACCAGCGACGTTCCCCAGCCGGAGGTTCCGATGATCTCGTCCGGAGGCCCGCGCAACACGCCGCCCGGTACCCTCACGCGGCTGTTCTTCGACGCGGTCGCGCGCCACGACAAGGCTGACGCGCTCCAGGTGAAGGTCAACGGCGTGTACCAGCCGATCTCGAGCCGCACCGTGGCCGAGCGGGTCCGACGCGTCGCCCTCGGCCTGCGCGAGATCGGGGTGAAGCCGGGGGATCGGGTGGGGATCCTGTCGGAGAACCGGCCGGAGTGGGCGATCGCCGACTACGCGTGCCTCACGGCGTGCCTGACCGACGTGCCGCTCTATCCCAACCTCCCGGCGGAACAGGCAGCGTACATCCTGCGCGACTCGGGCACGGTAGCGCTGTTCGTCAGCAACGCCGAGCAGGCGGCGAAGATCGCCGAGGTGCGCACAGGCTGCCCTGCCCTGCACACCGTGATCACCTTCGCCGCCGATCGGCACGCCGGCGCGGATCTGACATTCGCGGAGCTGGAGGCGAAGGGTGCCGCCGTCGACAGCGAGGCGCGAGCGGCGGCGTACCGCGAGCAGGCCCTCGCGGTGAAGCCGGACGACATCGCGACGATCATCTACACGTCGGGGACGACCGGGGAGCCGAAGGGCGTCATGCTCACGCACGACAACCTCTACTCCAACGTGATGGCGTCCGTGCTCGCCATTCCCTTCGAGGGGCGCGACGTCGGGCTGAGCTTCCTCCCGCTGTCGCACATCTTCGAGCGGATGGCGGGACATTACCTGATGTTCCACGTGGGCTGCTCCATCGCCTACGCCGAGTCCATCGACACGGTGCCGAACGACCTGCTGCTCGTGCGGCCGACGCTGGTGCTCTCCGTACCGCGACTGTACGAGAAGATGTACGCGCGTGTCCTCGACAACGCGCTGTCGGGGGGCGCGGTGAAGAAGCGCATCTTCTTCTGGGCGCGTGGCGTCGCGGAGCGATGGGCGAACGTGAGGCTCGCCGGCGGCGAGCCGGCCGGGCTGCTGGCGACGCAGTACCGCATCGCGCAGAAGCTGGTGTTTTCCAAGCTCAAGGCCCGGACCGGCGGCCGGCTGCGCTACTTCGTGTCGGGCGGCGCACCCCTGGCTCCCGAGATCAACAAGTTCTTCTACGCCGCGGGCCTCGAGATCCTCGAGGGCTACGGGCTGACGGAGACGTCACCCGTGATCGCGGTGAACACTCCCGAGGCGTTCCGCATCGGCACGGTGGGCAAGCCGATCGCCGGGATCGACGTCACCATCGCCCCCGATGGCGAGATCCTGTCGCGCGGCCCGAACGTCATGAAGGGCTACTACAATCGCCCCGAGGCGACACGCGAGGCGATCGACGCCGAAGGGTGGTTCCACACCGGCGACATCGGAGAGCTGCACGACGGCTTCCTCTCGATCACCGATCGCAAGAAGGAGATCATCGTCACCGCCGGCGGCAAGAACATCGCGCCGCAGCCGATCGAGAACGCGATCAAGACGAACAAGTACGTGAGCCAGGCCGTGCTGATCGGCGACAAGCGCAAGTTCCCGTCCGTGCTCGTCGTGCCGAACTGGGACAACCTCGAGAAGTACGCCGGCTACAAGGGACTGCAGGGACGCACCCGCGCCGAGCTGCTGTCCGAGCCGGTCATCCGCGCGAAGATGGAGAAGGAGGTGCTCGGCGCGCTCCATGGGCTGGCGCGCTTCGAGACGCCGAAGAAGGTGGCGCTGCTGGAGCACGACTTCTCGGTGGAGCGCGGCGAGCTGACGCCAACCCTGAAGGTCAAGCGCCGCGTGATCGACAAGCTGTACAAGCCGCAGATCGACGAGCTGTACGCCGACGAGCACGAGCACGCCGGCGTCTGAGCCGGCGCGCGCCTGCCGGAGCTCAGCTCCGGCGGACGTGCAGGGTGACGAGGGGTGAGCGTTCCGGTTCCTTCTCGCCGACCCAGAGCTCGTCGTCGCGCGCGATCTCCCTGACTCCGTCGGGCACGGCGAGGCTGCTGGGGCCGATGAGCCGGCCGCCGGACCTCGTGATGCGGACGCCAGCCGCCGCGCGCTCCGCGGTCGAGCGCCCGATGGCCGTCGCGCGCGCGGCGCCCGGGGCGAGCGGCGGCACGCCGTCGCTCAGCACGACGGAGATTCCCGGCTCGCCCTCTCGTCCGGACGGGGGATCCACGAGCACGATCGGCGTCTCCACCAGCTCGTGCAGCGCGGACGCCTGCGTCCCCCAGTCGTCGAGCAGCACGACGAAACCGCGGGCGTCGGAGAGGCCGAGGAAGGCGGCGAGGCGCATCGCCGTCGTCGCGTCACCGCGAAGGAAGGGGTCGGGCGTCGCTTCGAGCGGCAACGTGGGCTCGCGCCGGAAGTCGGCCACGCCGTTCCGCACGGGATACTCCGCATGACACACCGGGCAGCCGAGCAGGCCGTCGACGATGTGGCGGGCCTCCATGCGCGTGGCAGAGGCGACCAGCCAGCTCTCCTCGTGCGGCACGGGGCAGCGCAGCGCATCCACGAGCTCGATGAACATGGGCGCGGCGAACGCTCAGGTGCGCGAGAGTCGCAGCTCGTCCACGTTGAGCTGCGGCGGCGCGGTCAACACGTACGCGACCGCGTCGGCCACGGAATCCGCGTCGAGCATCCGGGCGCGTGGCGTGAAGCCCTCGCGCCGGTCGGGATCCACGACATCCCAGAGCGTCGTGTCCACCGGCCCCGGTGAGACCAGGGAGGCGCGCACGCCGGTTCCCTGCAGCTCGGCGCGCAGCACCTCGTGCAGCGCGCGCAGGCCGTGCTTGCTCGCGGCATAGGCGGCGTTGCCGGGAAAGACGGCGCGGTCGGCGATGGAGCCCACGGTGACGATGTGCCCCGCCCCGCGGCGCCGCATGCCGGGAAGGAAGG
>CAMLIU010000175.1 GCA_946479995.1 uncultured Gemmatimonadota bacterium
TCGGTGTCGGCCGTTCGCGCGGGCGCGACGCCACAGGCCGCCGGCCAGCTTGCCCAGGCAGTCGCGGGCTTCGCCGGTCGAGGCGGACGTGGAGGCTACGACCCCGCGGACAACGCCAACACGAGCGCCTGCAACAACGGCGCTCCCGGAGCGCGCGCTTCCACCTCGGCCCCCAACGCGGCCGAAGGTGGCGTCTACCGCTCCGACGACGGCGGGCGCACCTGGCGCATCGTGAGCAACTGCAACTCGCGCCCGATGTACTTCAGCCAGCTGCGCGTGGATCCGACGAACCCGAATACGGTCTACGTCGCCGGCCTGCCGTGGGCGAAGTCCACGGATGGCGGAAAGACGTTCGCGACGCTGGACGAAGCCGGAGGCAATGGCGAGCCGGGTCACGTCGACCAGCACGCCATGTGGATCGATCCGCGCAACCCGAAGCACATCCTGATCGGGAATGACGGTGGCCTGAACATCTCGTGGGATCAGGGCAGGAGCTGGGATTACGTCAACACGATGACGACCTCGCTCGCCTACTGGGTATCGGCCGACATGCGCCGGCCCTACTTCGTCTACACCGGCCTCCAGGACAACGGCAGCTGGGGCGGTCCGAGCTCGAAGCGCTCGGGCGCCATCTACAACTCGGACTGGTTCGGCATCGGCGGCGGCGACGGATTCCAGACCGCGGTGAATCCGGACTTCCCGTGGATCGTCTACACCGAATCACAGGACGGCGCCACGCAGCGCTATGACCTTAAGGAAGGCACGTCGCGCAGCATTCGCACAAGCGTGGCGAGCTGGGGACGGATGGTGGGCTCGCCCCCGGTGAGGCGGATGCGTCGCAATCCGAGCGGCGCGAGCTGCGAGACGACCTCGGTGATCTCCTCGTAGCTCAGGATGTCCGCCTTCGGCAGCCATGGCAGGCCCTCGAGGGGCATGCAGTACCGGCACCGGAAGTTGCAGCGATCGGTGACCGAGATGCGCAGGTACTCGATCGTGCGCCCGAACTGGTCGAGGAGGGAGCTCATGAGCGTGCCGTCGCCACCGGCCGCGTCGGATCAACCCATTCACGCGTGCCGTCGGCATAGTGCTCCCGCTTCCAGATCGGCACCCGCCGCTTGATCTCCTCGATGATCCAGCGCGACGCATCGTACGCCTCGGCGCGGTGCCGATGGGCGACCGCGATGCCGACGCTGGCCTCCTCGAGCGCCAGCTCTCCGAGCCGATGCTCGACGGCGATGTCCGTCACGCCGAAGCGGTCCGCGGCTTCGCTGGCGATGTCGGAGAGCTCGCGGGCCGCCATCGCCTCGTAGGCGGAGTACTCGATGCCGCTGACTTCTCGCCCATCGTTCACATCGCGCACCACGCCGATGAAGAGGAGCACGGCGCCGTTGGCCGGCCGCGATACCCTCGCGACCAGCGCGCTGGCGTCGATGGGCTCGCGCACGAGCCGCGCGGCAATCGTCATCCCCCGGCCACCGGCGGAATGATGGCCACCGTATCGCCAGCCGACAGCGCCAGGTCGCCGTGCGCATAGCGCTCGTTCACGGCGATCATGGGATCGGGCGGGAGCGCGCGTCCGCCCGCCCTGCGCCGGACCTGCCCGAGCAGTTGCGTGACGGTGGAGCCGTCCTCGATCTCGAGCCGGAGGCTGGAGGTACCGAGCGCATCGGCGTAAGAGGCGAAGAGGAGGACGGTTACGCTCATGCGTTGATGCTACTGGGGCGGCGCTCGGGAGGGAAGCGACGGAACCCCCGGAAACGCGAACGCCCCGACCGATGGCCGGGGCGATGTCTCTGTCGGAACAGGTTCAGGCCTCGTTGGCTTCCTCGTAGTCGTCCTCGATCTCGGAGGCCTCGAGGTGGGCGACCATGGCCCGGAGCTCCTTGGAGGGCTTGAAGACCGGAACCGGGCGGGCCGAGACCTCCACGGGAGAGCCCGTGCGTGGGTTGCGAGCCATGCGCGTCTTTCGATGCCGGATCTTGAAGGTGCCGAAGCCGCGGACCTCGATGTTCTTCTGCTCCTGGAGCGCCTCCTTGATGGCATCGAGGAAGGAATCCACGACGCGTGCGCAGTCCTTCTTGGAGATCATCGGCCCCGCCGTGCGGGAAATCTGGGCGGTGACACGCTCGACCAGATCGGCTTTCGTCATGGAAGATGCCTCGGCGGGGGGCTGCGGAAGGGGGCTGAAATTCTGATCGAACTTATCCGCGTTAACTCTTGTGTGTCAAGAGCTTGGCTCGCTTCAGCGACGTGCTTTCCGCACCGTTTCCATGAACTCGTTGAACAGCGGACGGGCGTCGTGCGGGCCGGGCGCCGCCTCCGGGTGATACTGCACCGCAAAGATGGGCAGCTCGCGATGCCGGAGGCCTTCCACCGTCCCGTCGTTCAGGTTCACGTGCGTCACCTTGAGCTCGGGGGCGCCGGGAATCTCGTCCGCCGTTCCGCGAACCGCGAAGCCGTGGTTCTGGGAGGTGATGAGCACCCGCCCTGTCTCGATCTCCCGCACCGGATGGTTTCCACCGCGATGGCCGTAGGGCATCTTCTCGGTGCTTCCGCCGTAGGTCAGGCCGAGGAGCTGATGTCCGAGGCAGATGCCGAACATCGGCACCTCCTGGTCGGCAATGGCCCGGATGGTATCGGGGGCGTACGACACCGCGTCCGGATCGCCCGGCCCGTTGGAGAGAAACACGCCGGCGGGCTCGAGCTCGAGAATCTCGTCCGCGGTCGTCTGGGCGGGCACGACGGTGATGCGGCATTCGGCTTCGTCGAACAGGCGCAGGATGTTGCGCTTGATGCCGAAGTCCAGCGCTACGATGTGGTTGGGCGCTTCGGGATTGCCCCACTCGTAGCGTTCCCGCGTCGTCACCCGCGAGGCCAGGTCGAGCCCTTCCATGGACGGGCAGGACTCCAGCGCCGCCACGGCATCCGGGGTGGGGCCGTCGCCGGCGCCCATTACGCCGCGCATCACGCCGACGCTCCGCAGGTGCCGGGTGAGCCGCCGGGTGTCCACTCCTTCCAGCAGCGGAATGTTCGCCGCGGCGAGATAGCTCTCCAGATCCCCTTCCGCCCGCCAGTTCGAGTACGAGCGCGCCAGCTCGCGGCAGACCACGCCCGCAACCTGCGGCTGCGCCGACTCCGGATCGGCCGGGTTCACGCCGTAGTTCCCGATCATCGGTGCGGTCATCACCACGATCTGCCCGCGATAGGAGGGATCGGTGAACACCTCCTGATAGCCGCTCATGTTCGTGGTGAACACCACCTCGGCCACGGTGATGTCGGCGGTGCCGTGGACGACCCCACGAAAAAGGGTTCCGTCCTCGAGGAGGAGGAACCCCGGGACTTCGACGCGCTCGTTCACGATGCTATGGCTTTGGTGCCGGCGCCGGCGTGGTGGCGGGCGCGTTGCCGCCGGCCGGAGCGTTGCCAGTTGCGGGGGCAGCCGGCGTGAGCGGAATGGCGCTGTTCGCGTTCGGCGACGCGGGCGCAGGCGCCGTGACCGGTGCGGGGGTGAACGCCTGGTCGAGCACCGACGACGGCGTGCGCTGCTGCGTGGACATCAGCGACAGCACGTAGGCGAGAAAGAGGAAGATTCCGCCGCCCCACCAGCTCGTCTTGGTGAGCAGGTTGCCCGCCTGCCGGGTTCCAAGCAGCGAATCCGACGAGCTGCTCACGCCGCCGAAGCTGGCCGACAGGCCATCACCCTTGCCGCTCTGGAGCAGGATGGCGGTGACGAGCACGAAGCTGTCGATGATGAGCAGGACGAGGAGAAACGTGTACATGCCGAGGCGGAAACGGGGTGGCGACGGGTGATGTAAACCTCAAATATGCCGCCACTTACACACGCGGTCAAGTGAGCGGAGCTCAGCGCGAGCAGATCTCCGCCCACTGCACGGGATCGAGGCTCGCTCCACCCACGAGAAGCCCATCCACCTCGGGCGCGGCGAGGAGTGCGGCAGCGTTCGCCGCGTTCACGCTTCCCCCGTACAGCAGCGGGATCGTCCGGGCATGCTCACCCACCATGCCGGCGAGCGCGGCCCGCAGCACGAGATGTACGTCCGACGCGTCCTCGGGTGTGGCCGTCCGGCCGGTGCCGATGGCCCAGACCGGTTCGTAGGCGACGATCAGGTCCCGAATCGCCTCGTGGCCGAGCATGGAGACGCCGGCCCGGAGCTGGTGCAGGACAACCTCACCCGTCTCGCCGTGCTCGCGCTGCTCGATCGTCTCGCCGACACAGAGTACGGGCACCAGGCCGTGTTGCGTGACACGCGCGCACTTCTGCGCGACCTGGGCGTCGGTCTCGCCGAAGACATGCCGCCGCTCGGAGTGACCGACGAGGACGAACGACGCGCCGGCGCCTGCCGCCATCGCCGCGGAGTTCTCCCCCGTGAACGCCCCCTTCTCTTCAGTGGAGACGTTCTGCACGCCAAGGCGGATGTCCGGGCGCGACTGCGTGCCCTCGCGCACGGTGGCCAGCACGAGCGCGGAGGGAAAGAGGATCACCGTCCGGTCGTCGCGAGGGGCATAGCGCGCGAGGAAGCCGTCGAGGAATGCCGACGCCTCGACGGGCCCGAGGTTCATCTTCCAGTTGGCCGCAAGCACCGGCCGGGAGTGACGGCTCATCGGCTACTTGTTTGTGAGCGCCGCGACGCCGGGAAGCGTCTTCCCCTCCAGGAACTCCAGCGACGCCCCGCCCCCGGTGGAGACGTGGCTCATCCGCGAGGCGAGCCCCGCCTGCTCCACCGCCGCGGCCGAGTCGCCGCCGCCGACGATGGTCGTGGCGCCCTGCGCCGTGGCGTTCGCCATCGCCTTCGCGATGGCGAGGGTGCCCTTGTCGAAAGGCGGCTTCTCGAACACGCCCATCGGTCCGTTCCACAGCACCGTGCGGGCGCTGGCGATCGCGCGGCCGTACGATTCCGCGGTGCGCGGCCCGATGTCAAGCATCGCCATGTCGGCGGGAATGTTCTCCTTCGATACCGTCTTCGCCTGCGCGCCGGCATCCATGGACGGCGCGACGACGCAGTCGTGCGGGAGGATCATGCGCGTCCC
>CAMLIU010000176.1 GCA_946479995.1 uncultured Gemmatimonadota bacterium
GAGGCGCGGTGGCGGAGGCGTCACTTCCGTCCGACGCGGCGCTCGGCGTGGGTGGGCGAGCACCGGTCATCGACCGCGCGGTCCCGCCGACGAGGATCGGCACCGAGTAGGCCGGCCATGCCGGTGTCAGCGCGAATGCGGAGTCAGCGTCCGCACCGCGCCAGCACCCGCTTCGGCGCCGGCGCGTTCGGGAAGAGCTCGCGCGCCGCGGTGGCGTGTCGGCGGGCGCGCGAGCAGCTGCCTCGGCGGAGGTAGCCTTCGGCCAGGCGCAGGTGGATGCGGTAGCTCCCCGGATCGACGGCGGACGCACGCTCGAGCCGGCTCGTGCGTGAGCTGTTGCTGTAGATGGACATCGCCACGAGCTGCGAGCCGCTGCGCCAGATGGCCAGCAACCCGAGGGTCGTCACGCCGAACACGAACAGCGCCCGGCGCCCGAGTGACAGGTCGATCGCCGCACGCTCGCGGGGCACCGGGGCGAGTGCGCCAAGCGCCGCCCACGTGATCATTGCTGGCGGCGGCAGGAGGAGCACGGCGTCGAACATCCCGACGACGGTCACCGCGGCGATCGTTCCCACCAGCGCACAGGCCGCCAGGCGATCTTCCGCCGTGGTCGCCGAGCGAAGGGCGCGCCAGCCATCGGCGACGAGGGCGAGCAGGGCGAGCGCCAGCAGGAGCGCGGCGGCTGTACCGCGCTCCGAGACGAAGGTCATCCAGTCGCTGCTCGGCCAGGGATTCGACGTCGTTCCGTCGTCGGAAAGCGAAGGATCGTCGTCCGAGGCGAACTCCGGGTACACCACCGCCCAGTTGCCCGGCCCTACGCCAAGCAGGGGATGATGCAGCGACATGCGGAGCGAATTGCCGTACTGCACGAGGCGGCCGTGCCCGCTCCCCTCCTTGTAGTTGACGACACTCTTCGCCGTATCCATGTACGGTGACTCGCTGTTCCAGTCGAGCGTGTTCGGAAGCACGAGCGCCAGCGCGGCGCCCACGGCCGCCACGACCGGGAGCAGCAGCAGGCGCCCGAAGCGAAGCCCGTTGCGCCCGCGCACGAGCGCGAGGATCACGAGCGGCACCAGGACGACGGCCGCCACGATCAGCGCGAGCCACGCGGCACGACTGCGTGAGAGGATCAGCGCTCCCGCCGTGAGCGCGAACGCCACGGACCACCACCCGAACGCCTTGCGCGTGCGGGCGGTGGTGGCGACGAGCATCAGCGTGGGGAAGGCGATGACGCACACATGCGCCATGAAGTTGCGATTGCCATAGGTACCGCCCGGCGCGCGGTTGAGGCTGACGTACTCCGTACGCACCCCATACGCCTGCAGGAGCGCCGTGATGGCGCCCACCACGCCCGCGATCGCGATCGCCGCGAGCAGGGGCCGGCTGAGCCCGGCGCGCGACAGGGTGCGCGCGCTCCAGAAGATCGCCGCGCTGGAGAGCGAGATCGCCACCGCGCGGCCGGCGAGCCACCAGTTGGTGGCGAAGATCGCCGAGGCGAGGCTAACGACCAGGAATAGACCGATCAGCTGATCGGCTCGTCCCAGCGCCAGCCGCCGTGCGCGGGCGAGGCAGAGCAGGGTGGCCAGCAGCGCGACGACGTGGAGCACCAGCTCCTTCGGTACGAAGAACCGGTCGAGGTCGAACTGCTTGTACGGGGCAGCCGCGAGGACGACGGCGATGGCGCCGAACTGGAGGATCCGGAGCGCGGCGCGGTGGGCGATGGAAGCGCGTGTGGTCACGAGGCGGGTTCGATGGGGCGCACCCGCGCAATGTAGGGAAGGTGCCGCCCGCGGGCAGGCAGTGGGACGCACCGCTTGCCGAGCCTGTTTTCGGTGTATATTCGGTACGTCCCCTTCTCCCGGCGAGCGTCTCATGCAACAGTTCGCGCTCTTCGACCAGGTCGAGACTCGGCGCCTTCCCCTGCTGGACGTCCAGAAGGACATCCGATACTACGCGGCGGCGTCGCGCTCAGTGCTCAATGGACCGTCAGCCACGGGGATGGATTTCTGGTCCATCAATCCCTACGTCGGCTGTGCATTCGGCTGCGCGTACTGCTACGCGCGCTACGCGCACCGGTACACCATCGAGCGTCTGGGAGAGGCCGCACCGGACGCCGCGGGCGATGACGTAGAGCCGCAACTGCCGCCGTGGCTCGCCTTCGAGCGACGCATCCTCGTCAAGCGGGAGGCGCCGAGCGTGCTCCGACGGCAGCTCGCCAGCGCCACGCGGGTGGACGACATCAGGACTCAGGGAGTCGTGATCGGCACGGCGACCGATCCGTACCAGCCCGCCGAGCGTCGCTTCCGCCTCACGCGAGGGGTGCTCGAGGTGCTCGCGGAGCAAGCGGGACTTCACGTCACGATCATCACCAAGAGCCCGCTCGTCACGCGCGACGTGGACCTGCTCACGCGCATCGCTGGACGTTCGTCGCTGTCCGTGCACGTGTCGCTCATCACGGTGGACCGCGAGCTCGCACGCCGGCTGGAACCGCGCGCTCCCACGCCGGAGTCGCGGCTGCGCGCCATCGCTCGACTCCGGGCGCATGGCCTCGACGTCGCCGTCAACGTGATGCCGGTGCTGCCGGGCATCACGGACGCGCCGGCGATGATCGAGGAGCTGGTGGCTGCCGTCGCCGGAGCAAAGGCGTCGCGACTGGGAGCGTGCGCGTTGCGCCTCCGTCGTACGGCCCGGGACCGCTACCTCCCCTTCATCGATGCCGAATTTCCCCACCTCTCCTCGAAGTATCGCCGTGCGTACGGCCGCAGCCATCAGGTGAGCGAGCGATACCGCGACGGACTTCGCGAGCGGTTCGCCGACGTATGTGCGCGACACGGAGTCGCGTTCAGCCGCTACTACCGCTCCGAGGACGACGAAATGGAGGAAGCCGAGGTGGCGCCGCCACCAGCCCAGCTCGCGCTCTGGACCGGCTGATTCGCTGACACACGCACCCGAACGATGACGGTCCTCGCCGCGCTGCCCGCAGAGTTGCTGCATGCTCGCCGCCATCCGCTCGGCCGCCGTGCTCGGGATCGACGCCTACGACGTGACGGTCGAGGTGGACGTCGCGCTCGGGATGCCGAACTGGTTCATCGTCGGCCTGCCCGCGAGCGCGGTGAAGGAGAGTCGCGAACGCGTGGGTGCGGCGCTGGTGAATGCGGGATACGCAGTACCGCCGCGACGGATCACGGTGAACCTCGCCCCGGCCGACCAGCGGAAGGAAGGCACCGCCTTCGACCTGCCCGTGGCGCTCGGCCTTCTCGTCGGCATCGGGGTGCTCGATGCCGGTGCCGTCGCCCGCTGCACGGTAGTGGGCGAGCTCGGGCTCGACGGCTCCATCCGGCCGGTGCGCGGCGCATTGTCGATTGCGCGACGCTTCCAGGCCCGCGCGCGCGACGGTGATACGCTGGTCATCCCGCCGGCCAACTTGCCGGAAGCCTCACTGGTGCGCGGCATCCGGTTGGCGGCATTGCCCACCCTCGCCGAGCTGGTGAACGAGCTGCGAGCCGGAGCGCTGACGCCGGTGACGGCGCGTGTGGCCGCCGCGCCGGTGGACGACGAGTTCGACATCGCCGACGTGGCCGGCCAGGAGGGAGCCAAGCGCGCGCTCCAGATCGCCGCTGCCGGCGCGCACGGCCTGCTCCTGGTAGGCCCGCCGGGTGCCGGGAAGACCATGCTCGCCCGTCGGCTCCCGACCATCCTGCCCGAGCTCACGGACGCCGAGGCGCTCGAGGTGACGGCGGTGCATTCCGTGGCCGGCCTGCTCGACCCCACCGCCGGCGCCGTGGCGCGACGGCCCTTCCGTGCCCCGCATCATTCGATCTCCACGGCGGGGCTGGTGGGCGGCGGCAGCATGCCGCGTCCCGGCGAGGTGAGCCTGGCGCATCATGGCGTCCTGTTCCTCGATGAGCTGCTGGAGTTTCCGAGAAGCGTGCTGGAGACGCTGCGGCAGCCCATGGAGGATGGCCACATCACCATCGCGCGCGCGACGACCTCGGTGCGCTTTCCGGCCCGCTTCGCGCTCGTCGCGGCGATGAATCCCTGTCCCTGCGGTCACGCGGGAGATCCGTTGCATCCGTGCATCTGCCCAGCCGCGGACGTGCTCCGTTACCGCGCGAAGTTGAGCGGGCCGCTCGCCGACCGCATCGACCTTCACGTGAACGTGCCTCCCGTCGCGCTCGCCGATCTCGCCACGCGGTCGCGCGGCGATACCTCGAGCGTCGTACGCCAGCGCGTGGAGCGCGCGCGCATCCGCCAGCGCTCCCGGTACGACGACGAACGCGGCTGCAACGCACGCGCACCTGGCCGCTGGCTGGAGACGCACGGGGCGCTCAGCGTCGCCGCGCGAACGATGCTCACCAGCGCCGGCGAGCGCCTGGGTCTCTCCGCGCGTGCCTTTCACCGTGTCCTCCGCGTCGCCCGCACCATCGCCGACCTCGACGACAGTGGCGCCGTCGACGTTCCGCACGTCGCCGAGGCGCTCGGATACCGGCCACGCACCAGCGAGGCGCCCGACGAGCGACTGCCCCGTCCCGCGATCACGGGCTAACTTGCGGGCATGTCCCGCATTGCCGACGACCTCGAGCGGAGCGCCGCTGCCAAGGAGCAGGCCCTGGCCGACTGGCTGCGCGCTCGTGGGCGCATAGCGATCGGCTTCAGCGGGGGGGTGGACTCCGCCTACCTCGCCGTCGCCGCGCGTCGGACGCTCGGCGCGGAGAACGTCCTCGCCATCATCGGCCGCAGCGCGTCATATCCGGCCGAGCAGTGGGCCACGGCGCGCCGCGTAGCCGAGTCGTTCGACGTAGCGGTGCTGGAGCTCGACACCGACGAGATGAACGACCCGCGGTACGCGGCAAACCCCGCGAATCGCTGCTACTTCTGCAAGACCGAGCTGTGGGGAAAGCTCGTGCCTGCCGCCGCCGAGCGTGGTTTCGCCACGGTCGCCGACGGCACCAACGCCGACGACGTGGGCGGCTACCGTCCCGGCATGCAGGCGGCGCACGAGAACGAGGTCGCGAGTCCCCTCGCCGAGGTGGGCTTC
>CAMLIU010000177.1 GCA_946479995.1 uncultured Gemmatimonadota bacterium
CGATGCGCTGCTGGGCCTGCGCGCGGCGCTGGCGGGCGATGAGGAGGTTCTTCTTCCGCTTGGCCTCCTCGATCTTGTCGTTCAGGTCGCGCAGCGAGTTCTTGAGCTTCTCCGTCTCGAGGCGGTGCGCCTCCCAGGTCTGCTCGAGCTGCTGGCCATGCGAGAGGTGCTCGCCCTGGCGGACGAGTGCCTGCTTCGCCATGTCGTCGCGCCCTTCCTGCACGGCGAGCATGGCGCGCCGTTCCCAGTCCTGCGCCTGCTTGTACTCGGCGTCGGCCTGGTCGCGCAGGCGCTTCTCGTCGGCGATGGCGGAGGCCACCTGCTGCTTGGCCTTCACGAGCTGGCCACGCATGTCGGCGAGGATCTGCGTCAACATCTTCTCGGGGTCTTCGGCCCGCGAGATGAGGTCGTTGATGTTGGACTTGAAGAGCGTGGAGAAGCGGTCGAAGATGCCCATGGGATCAGCGTGCCTCGCGGTACGAGCCGAGCTCGCGCAGGTGCGATGCGAGTGCGAGCGTCATGCTCTCGTAGCTCGCGAGAAACTCCTCGTAGTCGAGGGCCGACAGCTCGAGCGCCTCGGTGAGGACGATCTGGTTGTTCTGGATACCGTAGGATCCGTGCAGGAGATCCGACGCGTTGAGCTCGAGCAGCCGGCGCGTGAGCTCGGCCGTGCGGGCGCCGTCGTGCGGCAGCGACATGACGTCCACGCGCAGGAGGAGCACGGGCGGCGAGTAGTTCACCGCGACGGAGAGATCACTGTCCGGGCTGGGCCGCACGATCCAGAATCCGGGCTCGACCTCCTGGTAGGAGGCTCCGGTCGCGGCGAGTCGGACGAGAAAGCTCTCGATGTCGTCTTTCGTGAGCATCGGGATACCTGGCAATCGGGTTGCCCTACCTACGGATTCCACGCTCAGCCCGTTTCAGCCGCGTGGCGCATGGCCGCAAGCTACGGGCGAACGTAGCGTGGGGAAAGGACTTTCGCCGTGTCAGCGCGCCATCTCCAGCGATGAGCGATCGATCCCGACAGGGGAGCTAGGCACGCTTGATCTGGACCAGCTTCTCCTTCGCCAGGCGACGGCCGGTCGGGGTGGCAGCGAGGCCGCCGCCCGCCGTCTCGCGATAGCGGACGTCCATCTCCTTGCCGATCTGGCCCATGACGTCGATCACCTCGTCCACCGGGATGAGGAACTCGACGCCGGCCATGGCGAGCTCGATGCCGGTGAGGGCGATCGCCGAGCCCGTGGCATTCCGGAACACGCAGGGCAGCTCGACGAAGCCGCCGAGCGGATCGCAGACGAGGCCGAGCGTTCCCTGCATGGCGAGCGCGGCGGCGTGGCCGCACTGCCGGGGGTTGCCACCGAGCATCTCCACGGCGGCACCGGCGGCCATCGCCGCCGCGGCGCCGGTCTCCGCCTGGCATCCGCCCTCCGCACCGGAAAGAGAGGCACGCTCGGCGATCACGGCGCCAATGAGGCCGGCCACCGCGAGCGCATCCACCACCGCGTCATCGGCGATGCCGCGCGCCGCGGCGAGACCGGTGAGGACGGCGGGGAGCACCCCGGCGCCGCCCGCAGTGGGTGCGGCGACGATGACGCCCATCGCCGCGTTGACCTCCTGCACGGCGAGCGCGCGGGCGAGGATGTCGCGGAAGGGAGTGCCGGCCAGCGGGCCGGCGGGACCGGTACGCAGCTTGGCGGCGTCGCCGCCCACGAGGCCGGAGCTGGAATACATGTCTCCCGTCATCCCCTGGGCGACGGCGCCACGCATGACGTCGAGTGCGCGCTGCAGTGCGGCGCGAATGTCGGCGACCGGGCGCCCCTGGTCGCGGCTCTCGGTCTCGAGGGCGAGTCGCGAGAGGGGAATCTTCTTCTCCTCCGCGTCACGGATGGCGTCGACGAGCGACTTGTACATGCCTCAAGATATCGGTTCGCCAGCCGGGAGCCATGGCGTGCGAGCGGAACGTGGCACCACACCTGCCCCCTTCTCGACCGTCTCGAACAGGAAAGGGAATTGATGCCACGTTTACGCCAGCTCGCACTCGCGCTCGCCATGGCGGGCGCTTTCGTCACCGCCTCCTGTGGCCGGTTCATGCACAACGGCCAGCCGGCAGCGCAGGTCATCTTCGCCAACGAGTCGCTGGACCAGGCGGACGTCTATGCCGTGCTCGGTAGCGGGCAGTCGCAGCGGATCGGCACCGTGTTCGCCGGCCGGACGGACACGCTCGACATCCCGTCGAACGTCACCTCTGCGGGGGGCACGGTGAGCATCGTCGCGCGGCTGCTGGCACACGCATATGCGCCAAGCACTGGCCCGCTGACGCTCAACCCGGGCGACCGGATCCGCGTGACGCTGCCGTCGACCGCGCGCTCGCTCTCGGTACTGCCAGCGCCGGAATGAGCGGCGCTACGCGCTGACCTTGTCGAGTCGGAAGGCCCAGCGCACCCAGGGGAGGGCGCGGATCTCGTCGCGCACCGCCTCGCCCGGCGAATCGTCGATCTCGATCACCATGAAGGCATCGCCGCCACGCTCTTTCCTCGAGAGGCGGAGGGTGGCGATGTTGAGGTCGTGGTTGGCGAGAACCGCAGCGATGCGCGCCACGGAGCCCTTCACGTCTTCGGCCACGAGCACGATGGTGTGGTAGTTCCCCGTGACCTCCACCGGATAGCCGTCGATCTCCGTCACCACCACCCGACCAGCGCCGAGCGACGATCCCGTCATCACGGCGCGCCGCTCACCGCGCTCCACCGTGAGGCGCACGGTGTTCGGGTGCGCGTCGTCGGAGATGGTGGTCTTCTCGAAGGTGTAGTCGAGCCCTTCGCGCTCGGCGATGCCGAGCGCGTCGCGGAGGCGCTCGTCGTCGGGGCGGAATCCCATCAGCCCGCCGACGATGGCCTTGTCGGTCCCGTGCCCCTCACCGGTGCGGGCGAACGAGCCGTGCAGCTCCACGCGCGCCCGGTCGGGCGTGCCGCCGACGAGGCAGCGAGCGAGCAGCCCCAGCCGGCACGCTCCCGCCGTGTGGGAGGATGACGGCCCGACCATGACGGGGCCGATGATGTCGAGGAGAGAGACCATGAGAGCGCGTGAACCGTGAACGGTGAACCGTGAACCGTTGTCCCTCGATCAGCCAGCCTTTCGGCGTGCGGGAACGGGCTTCAACATGGGCTTCAGGTACCGGCCGGTGTGGCTCGCTTCGACCTTTGCGACCTCCTCCGGCGTTCCCTCGGCGACGATGGTGCCGCCGCGGGTGCCGCCTTCGGGGCCGAGGTCGATGATCCAGTCGGCGGTCTTGATGACGTCGAGGTTGTGCTCGATCACGAGCACCGTGTTGCCCCGCTCCACCAGGCGGTGGAGCACGTGCAGCAGCACGCGCACGTCCTCGAAGTGCAGGCCGGTGGTCGGCTCGTCGAGGATGTAGAAGGTACGCCCGGTGTCGCGCTTCGAGAGCTCGGTCGCAAGCTTGATGCGTTGCGCCTCGCCCCCGGAGAGGGTGGTCGCGCTCTGGCCGAGGTGGATGTAGCCGAGCCCGACGTCATTCAGGGTCTCGAGCTTCTGGCGCACGCGCGGCTGGTTCTCGAAGAAGGCGAGGGCGTCTTCCACCGTCATGTCGAGCACGTCGGCGATGCTCTGGCCGCGGAATCGCACCTCGAGCGTCTCGCGGTTGTAGCGCTTGCCCTTGCACACTTCGCACGGCACGTAGACGTCCGGCAGGAAGTGCATCTCGATCTTCACCAGGCCGTCCCCCTGGCACGCCTCGCAGCGGCCCCCCTTCACGTTGAACGAGAACCGCCCGGGGCCGTAGCCGCGGATCTTCGCCTCGGGGAGCTCGGCGAACAGCTCCCGGATGGGGGTGAAGAGGCCCGTGTACGTCGCCGGGTTCGAGCGCGGCGTGCGACCGATGGGGCTCTGGTCGATGTCGATCACCTTGTCGATGTGCTCGAGGCCGGTGATGCGGTCGTGCGCACCCGGAATCACGCGCGCACGGTAGAAGTGCCGCGCGAGGGTGCGGTGCAGGATGTCCTCGATGAGCGTGGACTTCCCCGACCCCGACACGCCGGTGATGGCGACGAAGAGGCCGAGGGGGATCTCCACGTCGAGGTGCTGCAGGTTGTGCTCGCGCGCGTTCAGGATGCGGATGGCGCGCTTCGGGTCGCGTGGCCGTCGCTCGGCGGGAACGGTGACCTCGCTCTCACCGCTCAGGAAGCGGCCGGTGATGGAGCGCGGGTTGCGCACGATCTCCTCCACCGTGCCGCTGGCGATCACCTCGCCGCCGTGCTTGCCGGCGCCGGGGCCCATGTCGATCACGTAGTCGGCGGCGCGCATGGTCTCCTCGTCGTGCTCGACGACGATGACCGTGTTGCCGAGGTCGCGCAGCTGCTCGAGGGTGGCGAGGAGACGGGAGTTGTCGCGCTGGTGCAGCCCGATGGACGGCTCGTCGAGGATGTAGAGCACGCCGACGAGGCGCGAGCCGATCTGCGTCGCGAGCCGGATGCGCTGCGCCTCGCCGCCGGAGAGCGACTCCGCCGAGCGGCCGAGGGTGAGGTAATCGAGGCCGACGTCGACGAGGAAGCGCAGGCGCTCGCGCACTTCCTTGAGGATGGGGCCGGCGATCTCCGGATCGAGGCCGTTCGCCCGCCCGTCGCCGCGCACGGGAATGCGCTCGAAGAAGGCGAGCGCCTCGGTGATCGGCATCTCGGTCACGGCGCCGATGTTCACCCCGTCGATGGTGACGGCGAGCGATTCCGGCTTGAGGCGCTGGCCGTGGCACTCGGGACACGGGACGGCGAGCATGTACGCCTCGAGCTCCATGCGCACCATGTCGGAGTCCGTCTCGTCGTACCGCCGCTCCACGTTGGCGACGATCCCTTCCCAGGTGCCCTCGCCCTTCTTCTTCTTTCCGTTGCCGGCGTCGCCGTGCAGCAGGCAGTCGCGCACCGACGAGGGGAGCTCGCCCCACGGCGTGTTGAGGTCGAAGCGGAACTGCCGCGCGAGCGTGGGGAGCACGACCTTGCGCAGGTAGCCCGACGGCTCGCCCCACGG
>CAMLIU010000178.1 GCA_946479995.1 uncultured Gemmatimonadota bacterium
CGCGGAGCGCGCCGAGGCAATGCGCGCCGCCGTGGTGGGCGCGGGATTTCCACGCGTCGCGCTCGACCTGCGCGGATTCCGCTCGGGCTCCCTCAACGTCCTGCACGGAGTGACCACCGCATGAGCATCTTCACGAGCATGGGCCAGGCGGAATCGCGTCGGCGTGCCGATCAGCTGGCCGCCGCGCTGGCCGGCATGGGCGTCCCCTGCAAGGTCGAGCCGCGGGCGGCGCTCGCGGTACTGATGGTGGAAAGCGGCGTCGCCCAGCGCCTCGCCGACGGCGAGCTCCGTCGCGCCGCGCTCGCGCTGGCGCGTGAGCAGGGCTTCACGCACCTCGCGGTGGAGCTCGCACCGCCGGGCGGTGCCGATGCGGCTGTTCCTCGCCCTTGAGCTGCCTCCTGCGGCGGCCGAGGAGATCGCTGCGGCCACCGCACCCCTGCGCGATGCCGAGCCCGGGCTGGCATGGGTGACGGTCCACAAGCTGCACCTCACGCTGAAGTTCCTCGGTGACGGCGACGACCTGCGCGTGGCCACGCTGGCCGCGGCCATGGACCGGGTGGCGCGGCGGCATCGCCCGTTCGAGATGACGCTCGCCGGCGCGGGCGCGTTCCCGAACTTCCGGCGGCCTCGCGTCGTATGGATGGGCGTCGAGGGGGAACCCCGGCTCGAGCTCCTGCACCACGACGTCGAGATCGCCGCGGAAGAAGTGGGGTATGAGCTCGAAGGGAGGCCCTTTCGCCCGCACGTCACGCTCGCGCGGGTACGCGCGCCGCTGCCGGCGGAGCGATTGCGCTCACTCGCCCGCCTGACTCGACGGCTCGATCATTCCAGCTCGGCATTCGTGGATCGCCTGACCCTGTTCGACAGCGTGACCGGCGATTCCGGCGCGCACTACCGCCGGATGCACGCGGCGACCCTCGGAGGAGTTTGACCTCATGCGTTGTCTCGGCCGCATCCTGATGCTGGCGCTCCTCGTGATCCTTGCCGTCGTGCTCTGGGTCACGCGGGACAGCTGGCTGCGCTACCTGCCCGGCTCGCACGGCGCGAGCACGGTTGCCGAACGCACCTGGGAGCCGCTGTCGCCGCAGGCCGCGGCGCGCGGGAAGCAGGCCATCGATGCGCTGAACGCGCGCTCCGGGCCGGTGTTCACGAACCTCAAGGGCGCCGAGGTGGCGTCGTACATCTTCGAGCGCGCGGGCGCGTCCCTGCCGCCGGCGTCCGACAGCGCGGAGGCGGCGGTCATCGGTGACGTGCTCTACGTGCGTGCCGTCGTGCCGATGAAGGCGGTGGCCGCTTCCGGTGCGCTCGGCCCGCTCGGTGGGCTCCTGAATGAGCGTGAACCGCTCACCCTCGGCGGCACCTTCCGGGTGATCAAGCCGGGGCTGAGCGAGTTCCGCATCCGCGAGGTGAAGCTGCGCGATTTCCGCGTGCCCACGCAGATCATCCCGCGTCTCGTCAGGCAGCTCGACCACGGACCGCGCCCGGATGGTGTGTCGTCGGACGCGATCGCCGTGAAGACACCCCCCACGCTGGCCGACGTGCGGATCGCGAACAATCGCGTCACCCTGTACAAGACGCTGCCGGCGGCGGCGGGAGCGGCACCGTGAGCCCGCGCCGCATCCTCATCGTTGACGACGAGCAGGGCATCCGCGCCGCGCTGGGCCAGCTGCTCGAGTTCGAGGGCTATGAGGTCCGGTCGGCCGCCAACGCGGTGGACGGACTCGCCGAGTACACGCGCTTCCGACCGCATCTCGTGTTCATGGACGTGAAGATGGCCGGCATCGACGGACTCGAGGCGCTCCGCAAGCTGCGCGAGCAGGATCCGGCGGCGGTGGTGGTGATGATCAGCGGGCACGCCACCATCCAGACGGCGGTGGAGGCCACGCAGCAGGGAGCCTACGACATCCTCGAGAAGCCGCTCGATACCGATCGCATCCTCGTCACCTTGCGCAACGCGCTCGGCCACCTGGACCTGCAGGAGGAGAACGAGCGGCTGCGCGACACCGTTCGGTCGCGGTTCGAGATCGTCGGGGCGTCGTACGCCATCCGTGCCGTGACGGAGAAGATCGAGCTGGTGGCCCACACGCCGGCGCGCGTGCTCATCACGGGGGAGAACGGCACGGGCAAGGAGCTCGTGGCGCGCGCCATCCACGCCAACTCGCCGCGCGCGCGGGAGCCGTTCATCGAGGTGAACTGCGCCGCCATCCCGGCCGAGCTGATCGAGAGCGAGCTGTTCGGTCACATGAAGGGGTCGTTCACCGGCGCCGTGCAGGACCGTGCCGGCAAGTTCGAGCAGGCCGACGGCGGAACCCTCTTCCTGGACGAGGTGGGCGACATGAGCCTCGCCGCGCAGGCCAAGGTGCTGCGCGTGCTGCAGGACGGCGTCGTCACGCGCATCGGGGGATCGAAGCCGATCAAGGTGGACGTCCGGGTGCTTTCGGCGACGAACAAGAACGTGGAGACGGAGATCGCCGCGGGGCGGTTCCGGGAGGACCTCTACTACCGCCTGAACGTCGTGCCCATCCACGTGCCCCCGCTCCGCGAGCGCCGAGAGGACATCCCCCTGCTCGTCGCGCACTTCATCGGGCAGCTCACCCAGCAGGGCGGCCTCGCACCACGGGCCATCACCGATGATGCGATCGCGCGGCTCAGCCAGCTCGAGTGGCCGGGCAACGTGCGCGAGCTGCGCAACACCATCGAGCGGCTGCTCATCCTGTCCAGTGGTCCGCGCATCACGGCCGACGACGTGGACCGCCTCGTCGGGCGGCGGGCCGCCGGCGCCGAAGGCGGGCTCGGTTCGCTGCTCGACGTCCCGACGTTCGAGGAGTTCAAGCATGCCGCCGAGCGCGCGTACCTGCTGGCGAAGTTGCGCACCTACGACTGGAACGTCAGCGAGACGGCGCGCGCGCTGGCGATGCCACGTTCGAATCTCTACAAGAAGATCGAACGTTATGGATTGAGTCGCGAAGGCGGCGCGCAGCCGATGCCGGCTGGTGCCGGCGACGACGCAGACGACGCGGACGACGAGTCATGACCGACTGGGACAAGGAACTGGCCAAGATCGACAAGCAGCTCGAGTCCATCTCCGACTCGGCGCTGGTTCCGGCGGCCCCGAAGTCGGCCCCGCCGGCGGCGAGGGAGGCGGTCGCCGCCGAGCGCGCGACGACGCGCACGTGGGGTGCCTTTCTCCGGCTCGCGCTCGCCACCGCGCTCGGCGTGGGGATCGTCTTCTGGCCGTACCCCAAGACCTGCGGCCTGAACCTCGCCGGCTACCTCGTGGCCGCTGGCGTCGTCACGCTCGGGGGGCTGTGGAGCAGCGTGTGGACGTGGCGGCATCGCACCGCGCGCGCGCACGTGCTTTCGCTGCTGCTCGTGCTGTGGGGACTCGTGCTCGCTGCGGTGGAGGTGCTGCCACATGCGGGCTATGCGAAGCCCGATCCGGCGCGGCCGGCGGGATGGAGCTGCAGCGCGACGGCGAAGGTGCGCCCCAACATCCTCCGCGCCGGCGGCTGAGCGGGTCGCCCGCTCGCGAGCTGGGGTCGAGCTGTGACGCAGATCACCGAGTGCGTGTGGCCCGACGTCACGGTCGCGTGATGCGCGCACGGTAGTGCCTGCAGTCGGCAAGCGCGGGCGCATGAGGCACATGATCTGCGCGGCCGCACCTCCGCACCGCTGCAGTGGCGACTCGACCGCTCTCACCGTGGAGAGCGGGCCACGTCGAGTGCATCGATTGGGAGTCGTGGGCTCACGCGCCAGGCGCGAACGATCCTCGCCCGTCCGATGCCACGCCGACTGCGGCTACGCTCAAGGAGGTGGCATGAAACACTTTCTCGCGGGAGCATCGGCGATCGCACTCGCTGCTCTCGCTGCGCCGAGCAGTGTGCTCGCCCAGACGACGGTGACTGGTGGCATCGTGTCGAACGGCAGCATCACCCAGAAGGGCACGGGACTCGGACACGTGAACACCATCCTCACGGTCCAGGGGCATCCGGCGAACAAGGGAGTCGAGTCCGGATGCATCGCTCCCGGCCGCGATCACTCGAGCTGTGGCTTCGCCGACATGCGCGTCAAGACCGGCGCCAGCCAGTCGAGCACGATCTTCCTCTCGGCGCTCGATGGCGTGAACGGGTCGAACCTCGCCATCGTGCTCGACTTCGTCGAGCCGGGTAACGCGCTGTCGGGAACGCTGAACGACCTCGTGCTCACGATGTACGACGATGCCGGCGCCTCGCTCTTCTCGACGTCGCTCGCGTCGTCGGTCTTCTTTCCCGAGACCTTCACCGGGACCGGCAAGTCGGGGTTCGTCTTCAACCTCACGCCGGAAGCGGCGCTGGCGTTCGACGCGGCGATGCGCAACGGCGGCACCCAGCTTGGCCTCGGGGCCGCCCTCAGCGGCGTGACGGGTGGTCACGAATCGTTCTATCTCGGCGTCCAGCAGGCAGTCATCGCCACTCCCGAACCGGCCTCGCTCGCACTGGTCGCGACAGGTCTTCTTGGCGTGTTCGGGTTCGCGCGTCGGCGACGCGCCGTCGCCTGAACGCACCCCTCCGGCAGGCGCGCGGTGGTCTCGCGCGCCTGCCGCGCAGCGCTCTGCCCTCGGTTCTCGCCGGGGGCGAGGCACTGCGGGCGCCCCGACTCGTCACTCGCCGGCCAGGCGCGGCGCAGCCAGGATGCCGATCTCGCCCCGCCGTGTAGATTTCCGGCATGACCAAGACATTCCAGAACTTCATCGGCGGTCAGTGGGTCGCGCCGGCGAACGGCGCGTACTTCGAGAACCGCAACCCGGCCGACACGAATGACCTGATCGGCCGCTTTCCGCTTTCCACCGCGGCCGACGTCGAGAAGGCGGTCGCCTCGGCGAAGCGCGGCTTCGCGCAGTGGCGCCGGACGCCCGCGCCGGCGCGTGGTGACGTGCTGCGCCGAGTCGGCGACATCATGGTGCGCCGCAAGGACGAGATCGCCGACCTCATGACGCGCGAGATGGGCAAGCCGCTCACCGAGACGCGCGGCGACGTGCAGGA
>CAMLIU010000179.1 GCA_946479995.1 uncultured Gemmatimonadota bacterium
CGTGGCTGGACGACCGCGCCCCCGCCGCGCCGACGGTCAGCGTTCGCACCGATGGAGTGCCGGGCGTGATCGCCGATCTCACCCCTGCGTCCACGCACGACGTGTGGCTCTGGGTGGTGCAGTCACGCTCGGCGAACGGCTGGTCGACGCAGATCCTCCCCGGTACGGAACGCTCGGTGCACTTCCCGATCAGGCCACTCGAGATCCGGGTGCGCGCGGTCGATCGGACGGGAAACGAGTCGAGGGCAGCGACAAGCAACTGAAGTACTGCGTACTTCGTACGCCGTATCAGGACCGACGGGCTGCGCTCTCCAAGGCGCGGCCCGTATCTCCTTCTGGACCCGCTGGCCAGAGCCTGGATGCGGAAGGGGCCAGCCGTTCATTGGAATGGCCAGCCCCCGGGGTCCGGATACGTCGTACGAGGTACGTGCTACGTCAGTTGCGGTTACCTGTCACCCCACCGCCTCGAAGAACATCGCCGGCGGCGCGTCGCCCACTCCGAGCTCGCTCACCAGGTGCTCGAGGCCATTGGCGAGCGACCGGCGGTCGGCCGCCCCGAGCGCGCCGATGGCGTTGGCCAGGCGCACCTGCAGCACTTCGGGGGCGCGCCGGAGCAGCGCGACACCGGCTGCCGTGAGCGTGAGCTCGACGCGCCGCGCGTCATCCTGTGCACGGATCTTCCTCACCAGCTTCCGGCGCACCAGGCGCCGTACCACCACGGACACGGTGCTCTGGTGCGTCATCGTCCGTTCAGCGAGGGCGTTGATGGAGAGCGACGGGGTGGCTCGGAGCTGGGTGAGGACGAACAGCTGCGCCCCCGTCACGCCGAGCCGGCGCTCGGTTTCGCGCGATGCTACATGCAGCGCATGAATCAGTCGCCGGAGCGGGAGGAACACCGCCGACACCTCTTCGTCCTTCGCCGTCCGCTTCGCAGCCCGCTTCTCCGGCGTGCCATCCCTGCCTGGACGTCGGACGGTGCTCTTCGTTGCGGAGCGCGCGCCTCCGGCCCGGCGGGAACCGTTCCTGCTGGACGTGGTTCGTGTATTCGGCATGGCGGTCAACGGTGGGATTTGCATGCACGGCCCATGGAGCCATGCCGAGTATGCACCCGGTAGTGCCTCCGTGGCAATCCATGTCCCGCCCCGGCCTGGCCGATTGCCGGAGCTCACCCGCGCGTCACTCGCCGATTGTCGCCTGGGCGTGGTTGAGCGCCGCCACGATCGTCACCCCACCCACGACGTTGCCGATCAGCGTCGGCACCAGGTAGCCCAGCACCACCGCGCCCCACCCGGCGAGATCGCGGAACCCGGCGTAGAACACCTCGGTGGCGCCGGCGATGATGTGCGCGAAGCCGCCGAGTCCCACCAGGTAGGTCATGAAGACCACCAGCAGCAGCTCCTGCGGCTTCGCAGCGGGGATCATCCACACCATCATCGCGATCAGCCAGCCGGCGTACACGGCATGCAGCATCGTCACCCAGAACCCGGCGCGCATCGCCCGCGCGGAGATCTCGGCCAGTGAGCTGTGGACCTCCGGATCCACCACCTGCAGCTTCGCCAGCACGAGCGCAAAGAGCAGGGCGCCGACGAGGTTCGTCACCAGCACGGCACCCCAGAGGCGCAGCACGTTCCGCAGTCGCTCGCTCGTGCGGTGGGACAGGAGGGGGACGATGGGCGTGAGCGTGTTCTCGGTGAAGAGCTGCTGGCTGCCGAGGATCACGATCACGAAGCCGACCGAATAGCCCAGCTTGGCAATCAGGGGCCGCCATCCGGTGTCGGGGAGGTGCGAGTGCAGCAGCCCTTCCACGAGGAAGCTGAATCCCATGGACAGGCCGGCGGCGAGCCCGGACCAGGCCAGCGCACCAGTAGAGCGCTCGAGCTCGCGCAGCCCTTCGCGCCGAACCACCTCGTACGTGGTCTTGGCGTCGAGCGACTCGGCCTTCTGGATCTTCTTCTCCTCGCCGTGCTCGCGTGAGGCCTCGCCCTCGCCCGCGTGCGGCGCCTCAGCTTCGGTCTCCAGCGCCCGCTTGCGTTCCTGCTTCGACCCCGACTCGCTCATGGCCACCTCCGGTCGAAGCGCGGAGGGCAGGAAGCGTTCCCGCAGACGTCGGCCTGTCCCGGCTCTCAACGCTCGCCGAGCGATGGTCGTAAGCGTACGGTAGTTCCTTCCCGCTCACCCACAGGCCCATGCGACGTCCTACCCGGCTCCTCCCCCTGCTCGGCGTGGCACTCGTCGGCGCGGTGCTCCCCGCGAACGGAGCGCGCGCCCAGCAGCTCGACTCCACCCTTCTCTCCGCCTTCCGCTGGCGGCCCATCGGGCCGGCCAACATGGGCGGACGCATCACCGACATCGAGGGCCTTCCGTCGCCCTCCAAGACGTTCTACGTCGTCGCCGCGGCGGGCGGGGTGTGGAAGACGACCAACGCCGGCACGACCTTCCGTCCCGTCTTCGACCACGAGCGCACGGCCTCGAACGGCGACCTCGCGATCGCGCCGAGCGACAGCAATGTCCTGTACCTCGGTACGGGTGAGGAGGACTCGCGCAACTCCATCTCCCCGGGCGGCGGCGTCTACAAGTCCACCGACGGCGGCAAGAGCTGGAAGTTCATGGGCCTCGCCGAGACGCAGCAGATCGGACGCATCGTCGTGGATCCGCGCGACGCGAACGTGGTGTATGTGGCGGCGCTCGGCCATGCATGGGGGCCGAACAAGGAGCGCGGGCTCTACAAGAGCACCGACGGCGGGCAGACGTGGACGCTCGCCAAGTTCGTGAGCGACAAGGCCGGCTTCGTGGACGTGCAGCTCGACCCCAGTAACCCGGACGTCGTGTGGGCGTCGAGCTGGGAGCGGGTGCGCGGCCCATGGTTCCTCTACAGCGGCGGCCCGGGTTCGGGGCTGTGGAAGAGCAGCGACGCCGGAAAGACATGGGCCGAGGTGAACGGCCACGGCCTTCCCGAGACCACCAAGGGGCGCATCAACTTCGACATCTCGAAGTCGAACCCGAAGGTGATGTACGCGATGATCGAGGCCGACACCGTGATGAACGGGAGCCACGACAAGTCGAAGAAGCCGCAGACGCGGCCGTCCGGCCTCTACCGCTCGGTGGATGGTGGCGCGACGTGGGAGAAGCGCAACGACACCAACGTGCGCCCCTTCTACTACAGCCAGGTGCGCGTGGACACGAAGAACCCCGATCGTGTCTACTTCACCTCCACGCCGGTGATGTTCAGCGACGACGGCGGCAAGACGGCACGCACGGCGACCAACGGCATCCACGTGGACCATCACGCCATGTGGATCGACCCGAAGGATCCGGAGCACTTCGTCGTCGGTGACGACGGTGGCGTGTCGCAGACGTGGGACCGCGGCGGCAACTACCAGTTCCTGAACGTCATGCCGCTCGGCCAGTTCTACGCGATCTCGTACAACATGGACGTGCCGTACCGCGTCTGCGGCGGCCTGCAGGACAACGGCAGCTGGTGCGGCCCGAGCCGGCGCGCCCGCGGGCCGGTCACCAACTCCATGTGGTTCAACGTCGGCGGTGGCGACGGCTTCTACTCGGCGCAGGATCCCAACGACCCGAACACCGTGTACTCGGAGTCGCAGGGCGGGAACATGAGCCGCGTCAACGTGGCCACCGGCGAGCGGACGCCGCTCTCGAAGCCCAACTGGCGGAACCGGTATCGCCAGTTCGAGGACTCGATCATCATCGAACGGGGCGACACGATGATCCCGGTGTCGAAGGAGATCCAGCGCAAGCTCGACGACCTGCGCAAGCGCGCATCGGCCGACTCCATCGACTGGGACCTGCGCTTCAACTGGAACACGCCGTTCTTCATCTCGCCGCACAACTCCAACGTCTTCTACACCGCCGGCAACCGGGTGCTGAAGAGCACCAACCGCGGGGAGAACCTGATCGCCATCTCGCCGGACCTCACGACGCGTGATCCGATGAAGATCAAGATCAGCACGCAGACCACGGGCGGCATCACGCCGGACAACACCGGCGCCGAGACGCACTGCACCATCACGGCGCTGGCGGAGTCGCCGATCCGCCCCGGCCTGCTGTACGCCGGCACCGACGACGGGAACGTCTGGCTGTCGCGGAACGACGGCGCCACGTGGGAGAACCTCACCGGCCGCTTCGCCGGCGTGCCGAAGAACACCTGGGTGAACCGCATCGAGCCCAGCTCGGCCGACACCAACGTGTTCTACGTCGCCTTCGACGGACACCGCACGAACGACTTCACGCCGTACGTCTTCATCACGAAGGATTACGGCAAGACCTTCAGCTCCATCGCGTCGAACCTGCCGACGGGCGGCCCGGACTTCGTGCACGTGATCCGCGAGGATCCGTACAACCCGAACCTGCTGTTCCTCGGCACGGACGTGGGCGCGTACGTGTCGACGAATCGTGGCGGCTCGTGGCAGAAGTTCATGAACGGCCTGCCGACGGTGCCGGTGCACGACCTCAGGATCCACCCGCGCGACCACGAGCTCATCGCCGGCACGCACGGGCGCTCCATCTGGATCGTGGACATCACGCCGCTCGAGCAGATGAAGGACAGCCTGCGCGACAGGACTGTCGCGCTGTATGCGCCGAAGGTCGCCTACGAGTACGGCGAGCCGACGGTGGAAGGACAGGACATGGGTCAGTTCGTGTTCGAGGCGCCGAGCCCGGCGTACGGCGCGGACATCTGGTACCGCCTGGCGAGCGGCACGCCGCGCGGCCAGACGAAGATCACGATCAGCGACGTCACGGGCGACACGATCGCCACCGTGAACGGTCCGGCGAGCGCCGGCCTGCACAAGGTGACGTGGGACTTCCGCGGCAAGGCGCCGAAGGCCGTGGCGCTCTCGCCGTCGGAGAAGCGCGACTCCGTGGTGCAGGCGCGCCGGATCGCGTTCGTTGCCGACTCGCTGGAGAAGGCCGGTACGCTGCCCGCACCGATGATCGCGCGCATCAAGACCGCCGCCGCATCGGGCGACCAGGCGGCGCTGATGCAGATCTT
>CAMLIU010000180.1 GCA_946479995.1 uncultured Gemmatimonadota bacterium
CGACGGCGGGGGGAAGGGCGGAGCTTCGCGCGGCTGCGCGACTACGTGCCGGGCGACGATCCGCGCCACATCGACTGGAAGGCAACCGCCCGACGCGGGCATACCATCACCCGCGAGTTCACGATCGAGCAGTCGCAGACGGTCTACGTGCTGGTGGATGCGGGCCGCTCGATGACCCAGTTCGCCGGTGAGTTCCCGCGTTTCGAGTATGCGCTCTCGGCGGCGCTCGTGCTCGCCGACGTGGCCGCCAGTGCGGGCGACCGTGTTGGCGCCATGGTATTCGACGACCGCATTCGCGCCCTGGTGCCGGCGCAGCGTGGTGCGGCGGCGCTGCAGGCGATGCGTTCGGCACTCGTACCGGTGCAGCCCTCGCTCGCCGAACCCGACTACGCGGCAGCGTTCCGCGTGCTGGCCCAGCGGCAGCGGAAGCGCGCGCTCGTCGTGCTCATCACCGACGTGCTGGAACCGCGCGCGGCGCGGGCGCTCCTCGCGCACCTCACGCGTGGGGCGTCACGGCATCTCGCGGTGGTCGTCGCGCTCCGGAACCAGGCGCTGCTCGCCGCCGCGGCGGTTCCCGCGGGCGGCGGTGCGGAAGCCGTCTACGAGAGCGCGGCCGCGGCCGAGCTGCTGGCGGATCGCGCCACGGCGCTTCAGCGCATGCGGGATGCGGGTGTCGTAGTGCTGGACGTGGCACCCGATGCGATGGCGGCAGCGGTCGTGAGCCAGTACCTCGAGCTCAAGGCGCGCGGGGCTCTGTGACGGCGCCGAGCGCGAGCGACGTCGGCTCCCTGTCACTCCGCGGTGCCGAGGGTGCCGCCTCGCGCCCTTCCATCAGATAGACCACCAGCAGCACGAGCGTCGTCGCGCTCACGGCGAGCTTGCCTTCCAGCGGCCACCACTCGATCGGGGACACGAGTCCCTCGAGGCTCCCCGCCGCGAGCAGCAGCAGCGTGGATCCGGCGAGCAGCCGTGCCGCACGCCGGCCGTTCTCGGCCAGCGCGGCGCGACGCGTGCGCGCACCGGGGAGGAGCAGCGCCGAGGCGAGCAGGAAGCCGCCGCCGCCCGCGACGCAGATGGCGAACAGCTCGAGCACGCCGTGCGGCGCCACGAACGCCAGCAGGAGGGTACCGATCCCCTTGCTCACGTAGAGTCCCGTGACCGCGCCGAGGGAGATGCCGTTGGCGAGGAGCAGGACGGCGGTGATCACGCCGAAGGCGATGCCGCCCGCGAAGGCGGCGAAGCTCACCTGCACGTTGTTGGCGACGATCGCGCTCGCCATCACTGGGCGGAAGAGCTGCGGATCCGGGATGTAGCCTTCACCGTTGCGCGCGCGACGCACGCCTTCGTCGGCGCGCTGGAGCATGCTCGTCGGCACCATGCGTGGCGCGACGCCGGGTTCGCGGATCACGGCCGTGGCAGCGATGATGGCGGGCAGGAACATCAGGAGCGCGGCGAGGCCGATCGGCCGCGCCGATCGACGGATCTCGCGCGGTACGTCGGCGAAGAGAAAGCGGAACGCATTCCGCAACGCCGTTCCGCGATCGCGGTAGAGCAGGTTGTGCGCGCCGGCGACGAGGCGGCCGAGCTGGAACAGCTCGTCGAGCGCACGTCCGCCGGCGGCGGTGCGCAGGCGGGCGAGGTCGGCGGCCAGCGCGCGATACTCGGCGACGAACTCGCGCACGCCCTGCTCACCGAGCGAGCGAAGGCCGTTGCGCTGCGCGGCGGCGAGGCGAACGGCAAAGGCGTTCCAGCGCGGCGCCCCGGCGGCGATGAGTGCCTGTCGCTCGCGGCCCGCACCCGTCTCTCCGCGCGACGACACGCCGCGGGCGCGGGCCTGCCGCTCGCGCTCGTGCAGGTCGAGCAGGCGCGCTGCCGGCGCGCGAGTATCGTCAGGAAGGGCCGCGGCAAAGCGGGCGGCGAGCTGCTGCGCGATCGCGGCGCGGCGCAGCGGCTCGAGGGAGCTCCACCGCTCCACGAACCGCCCCAGCACCACGTATTCGTCCTCGCTGAGCTGGGTCTGGAGCGCCGGCGCCGATTCGGCCGCGGCAGTGCGCTCGCGCTGGGGCGCGCGCGGGAGTTCGCCGACGTCCTCGCGCACCACGATGGTGCCGGCCACGAGGTCGCCGAGCCGGCGGTTGCGCTTCGTGGCGAGCATGGTGCCAAGGCCGACGAGATAGATGAAGCCGGGCTGGAGGTCGAGCACGCGCACGAGGTTGCGCAGCGCCGAGGCAGCGAAGTCCACCGAGTAACCGCCCTCGCGCACGACGCGCAGCTGGAACAGGCGCTTGCCCGGCGTCTGGCCGTCGCGCAGCCCCTCGAACAGCACGTAATAACCCCAGAGGATCGCGAACTGGCCGAGTACGAGGAAGGCGACGAGCCAGCTACCTCCGCGGCCGAGCGGGCCGCTGCCGACGCGCATCGGGATCTCGAGCGCGAGCGTCGCGCCCGCGAGGAGTGCCATCGCGGCGACGCAGATCACCAGGTCCACCAGCGCAGCGACCACCCGGGACCCGATGCCGGCGATGGAGTAGGTGAGGACGACGAGCTCTGGTGTCTCGACGTTCACTGTCTGCTCGAGCTGGAGCGGCATGGGGGCGGCCATGCTCCAAGGTGCGCGTGCCGCCGCGCTGGAACAAGCGGGCGGTTATCTTGCGGCACTCCTCTCACCCCTTTGTCATGCGTGTGCTGCTCCAGCGCGTGTCGCGCGCCGAGGTGCGGGTCGGCGAGCGCGTCACCGGCCGCATCGGCCGCGGCTACCTCCTCCTCGTCGGGTTCACCCATGCCGACACGGAGCCGACGCTGGCATGGATGGCGGACAAGGTCATCGGGCTCCGCCTGTTCGCCGACGCGGAGGACAAGATGAACCTCTCGCTTGGCGACGCGGGCGGCGCGCTGCTGGTGGTGTCGCAGTTCACGCTCTACGGCGACGCGGCGAAGGGGCGGCGGCCGAGCTTCATCGACGCGGCGCGGCCGGAGGTCGCCGTGCCGCTCTACGAACGGTTCGTCGCGCTCCTGCGCGAGCGCGGGGTGCATGTGGAGACGGGCGAGTTCGGCGCGATGATGGACGTGGAGCTCGTGAACGACGGACCGGTGACCCTGTGGCTGGAACGATGACCCCGGAAGTGATCCTCGCCTCGCAGTCCCCACGCCGGCGCGAGCTGCTCTCGCTCGTGGGCATCGCCCACGCCGTCCAGCCGGCGGACATCGACGAGACCCAGTGGCCGGGCGAGGACCCGCGCGCCCACTGCGAACGCCTGGCGCGGGAGAAGGTGGCCACCGTCGCGAAGCGCGAGCCGAAGGCGCTCGTGATCGGCAGCGACACCATCGTCATCCTCGACGGCGAGGTGCTCGGCAAGCCGGCCGACGAGGCGGAGGCACGCGCCACGCTCGCCCGGCTGAGCGGGCGCTCGCACACCGTGATGACCGCGGTCGCCGTGCGCTGGCGCGGCGAGGAGCGTTCGGCGGTGGAGGAGGTCGGCGTCACCTTCCATGAGATGACGGCGGAGCAGATCGCCCAGTACGTGGCGACGCGGGAGCCGATGGACAAGGCGGGCGCGTACGGCATCCAGGGATATGGCGCGACGATCGTCGCGCGAGTGGACGGCGACTACTTCGCCGTCATGGGACTGCCCCTGCAGCGGCTGGTGCGCCTGCTCGCCGAGCTCGGCGTGTACTACCGCTTCGGCGGCGGGCTGTCGGTGGCGGAGGCGTAGCGCTCCTTCCAGCGCTGCACGCGGTCCAGCACGTCCTGCACGGTGATGCGCGCCATGCGTCCGGGACGGTTCTCCATGGAGAGTGGATACTCCTCCCCCGGGTCGCCGTAGGCGTCGATCATGAGGTCGTGGAAGCGGCGGTACGGGCCGACGCGCTTCGGGTTCGTGTACCCGATGAGCGAGATGACCGGCCGGTTCAGTGCGACCGTCATGTGCAGCGGACCGGTGTCGGGGGAGAGGACGAGAGCCGCGCCGTCGAGGATGCCGACGAGGTTGCGCAGCCCGCTACCGAGAGCGGAGCTCACCGGCACCTTCGCGCGCTCGAGGATCACGCGCTCGGCGGAGAGCTCGCGCGGCGACTTGCCGCCGACGAGCACCGGCTGCAGGCCGAAGTCGCCATACAGCGCGTTCGCGACCTCCGCCCAGCGTTCCGGCATCCAGTCCTTCTCCGGCTTGCTCGTGGCGACGACGATGGGCGCGATGGGACGATCGAACTGCGAGAGGAAGTCGCGCTGCCAGCCGCGCTCGTTCTCCCACGGGCCGAGGTTCCACACCACCGGCTCGTGCGGCACGCCCAGCGCCTCGAGGAACTCGAAGTACTGGTCCTGCACGTGCTGCCCCTCACGCGGGTGGATGCGGTCGGTCGTGAAGAGCCAGTTGAGGTCTCGTGCGCGGGCCCGGTCGAAGCCGAGCTTCACCCGGGACTTCGTGAGTGCGGTCACGAGCCCCGCCTTGAAGTACACCTGCAGCGCGAGGACGACGTCGAACTGGCGCCTGGCCAGCTCGCGTCGCACGGCCGGGTAGGCGCGCCAGCCGAGCGCGCGGTCGAAGATGACGATGTCGTCCACCGCCGGATGGCCGCGCACGAGCGAGGCCGCGCCGGGCTGGAGCACCCAAGTGATGCGCGAGTCGGGCGAATGGCGCTTGAGGGCATTGAGCACGGGAAGGACGTGCACCGCATCGCCGACGGCGCTCATCATCACGATGCCGATGCGGGGCGCGCTCGGCAGCGTGACCAGGGTCGGCGTGCTCACGTCGTGGCGCTCGCCGGGCGACGGTACGCCACGAGCGTGGTCCCCTCGATGCGCACGAGGGGCAGGCGGGCGGCGAGCTCGTTGAGGGCGCGATAGACGCCGGGCGCATGGCGCGGGCCGGCATAGTCGTGCCAGAGCACGAGCCCGCCCGGCGCGACGAGCCGCAACGCCCTCTCGCTGTCGCTCACCACGTACGAGTAGGCGTGCGAGCCGTCCACGAACACGAG
>CAMLIU010000181.1 GCA_946479995.1 uncultured Gemmatimonadota bacterium
CAAAGTTCCAGCTGAAAGCTGACTGTTCCACTCGTAGCTCCCGCCGCGCCGAGAGACTGCGGCGTCAGGGCTGGAATGGACCGAAGGGCGACAGGGCAACGGCGTTGCCCTCCGCCCTTCGTGGTCTCTCTCCCCAGAGGAGCCGTACACCGCCGTTGCCCTGCCGTCAGTTCGTTCCCTGACAGCCCCGGTGCGAAGCGCCGTGCGCGCGGAAGTGACTACGAGGCAAGCTTCCAGCTTTCAGCTGGAACTTTGAGCTTTGCCGTGCGAACCCCCGACCGATCACCACGAACTGCGTCTGCAGCGAGTTCTCAGTGCGCCCCCGGGCCCAGCCCCCGTGACTTCCCCGTCCTGAACAGCAGCATCAACGGCAGCGAGGCCACGAGCGCGATGCCGCTCAGCAGGTAGAGCTTCGAGAACGCCAGCACGCTCGCCTGCCCCTGCAGCTGCCGGTCGAGGATGAAGAGCGCCTGCTGCTTGGCGCTGATCGCGTCCGCCCCCTTGGCCATCAGGGCGCGCGTGATCCCCTCGACGCGCGTCACGGACTGCACGTCTCCCACCACCACGTGCTCGGCGAGGAGGGCGCGGGACTGCGCGGTGAAGCGCGACAGCAGCGTGGCGCTGATCGCGATCCCCAGCGAGCCACCCAGCTGGCGGGTGAGGTTGAACATGCCCGTGCCCTGCGCCAGCTCGCTGTCCTTCAGGTCGGCCATCGTGGCGCCCGTGAGCGGCACGAAGATCAGCCCCAGTCCCACGCCGCGCGCGATGAGTGGCCAGAAGAGGTCGTGCGCCCCGGCGTCGTACGACAGGAGCGACAGCTTGTACATGCTGAACAGGAACAGCAGCGAGCCGATGGTCACGGTGATTCGGGCGTCGAGCTTCGCCGCATTCCGTCCCACGACGGCCATCGTGAACGCCGATGCCAGAGCGCCCGGGAGGATCACCATCCCGGTCTGGTTCGCCGTCCAGCCGTGCAGGCTCTGGAGGAAGACCGGGAGCACGAACACGCTGCCGTACAGCGCGAAGCCGAGCATGCTGGCGAACGCCACGCCAGCAGCGAGCTGGCGATTGAGCAGGATGCGGAAGTTGATGACCGGTTCCCTGATCGTCAGCTCACGCCAGATCAGCAGGACGAACGACACCACGCTCGTGACGCACAGCGCCGTCACGAAGCGCGAGTCGAACCAGTCGTAGCGCTCGCCGCGCTCCAGCATCCACTGCAGCGAGCCCACACACAGCGCGAGCAGGAAGATGCCCGTGCCGTCGATCGTCGACGTCCTCTCCTGGTGCTCGGCATCGTGCACGTACGTCCACACCATGATCGCCGCCAGGATGCCCAGTGGCACGTTGATGTAGAAGATCCAGGGCCAGTTGAAGTTGTCCACGATGTAGCCGCCGAGCGTCGGCCCGATGGTCGGGCCCACCATCACGCCCACGCCGAACATCGCCTGCCCGATGCCCACTTCCTTCGGCGGGAACGACTCGAACAGCGTCGCCTGCGAGGTGGAGAGCAGCGCGCCGCCGCCGAGCCCCTGCACCACGCGCCAGAACACCAGCATCCCCAGCGAGTGCGCGGCGCCGCAGAAGAACGACGCGGCGACGAACAGGAGGATGGAGCCGGTGAGGTAGCGCTTGCGACCGAAGAACCCCGACAGCCAGCTCGAGAGCGGGATCACGATCACGTTGGCGATGATGTAGCCGGTGGACACCCAGGAGATCTCGTCCAGCGTGGCGCCGAGATTCCCCATCATGTGCGGGATGGCGACGTTGACGATCGAGGTGTCGATCAGCTCGAGCACCGCCGCCAGCGTGACGGCGATGGCGATCAGGTACTTGTACTTGTAGCGGTCCTCGGCGTCGGCGAGCACGACGGGAGCTGGACCGGAACGGTCGGTCAGCTCACCGAACGCGCCGCCGGGCCGGATGGCCGTGGAGGACATTCGATTCTTTCTGGTAGTCGTGTGGACCGCGTTACTTCGTGCTCACGTGCGCGACTACCGACATTCCCGGGCGCAGCGGGCGGTTCTTGCCCAGCCCCTCGGTGATGCGGATCCGGACCGGCACGCGCTGCACGACCTTGGTGAAGTTCCCCGTGGCGTTATCGGGCGGCAGAAGGGCGAACTTGGCGCCCGTCGCCGCGCTCACGCTCTCCACCACACCCTTGGCGGTCGATCCGCCGTACGCATCCACGTCGATCTCGACCGGCTGGCCGACCTTGAGGTCCGCGAGCTGCGTCTCCTTGAAGTTGGCCGTCACCCATACGCCCGTGTCGGACACGATGGTGAGGAGGGGCTGCCCCGCCTGCACGAGCTGGCCGACTTCCACCTGCTTGCGCGACACCACGCCCGAGACCGGCGCGGTGACCTTCGTGTACGAGAGCTGCAGCGCCGCATTGTCGCGCGCGGCCTGCGCCGCGCTGAGTCTCGCCGTCGCCAGCCGCACCCCCGCCTGCGCGTTGGCCACTCCCGCGCCCGCGGCGCCGGCATTGTTCTGTGCCGCGGCGAGCTGGGCCCGCGCTGCGTCATAGGCTGCCTGTGCGGCGTCGAGCTGCTGGCGGCTCACCACCTGCTTCTCCACCAGCTCGCGCACGCGACGCAGGTCCGACTCGGCCTTGGTGAAGTTGGCCCGCGCCGCGGTCACGTTGGCATTGAGCGCTGCCTGCTGTCCCGCGGCGTTCTGCACCGCGGCCTGCGCCTGTCCGGTCAAGCCGTTGCCACCCGCCGCGGCACGCGCCGCCGCGAGGTCGGCGTCCGCCTGCTCGAGCTTGAGCTGGTAGTCCCGCTCATCGATGCGCACGAGCACCGAGTCCTGCTTCACCTCGTCGTTCTCCGCGACGTTCACCGCCGTCACGTAGCCGCTGACGCGGGAGAGTACCGGGACGAGGTGGCCGTCCACCTGGGCGTTGTCGGTGGACTCGTGAGCGCGGCCATACAGCCACTGATTCACCCCCCAGCCGAGGCCGAGGAGGATCGCCAGCCCGACGAGCGGCAGCACGATGCGGCGCTTGTTGCTCGGCGCCACCGGCGGCGTATGGGGGGCATGCGGGGCGCGGGGTGCGCCGTTCTTCGGTTCCGTTGCGGTTGCCATGTTCGGAAAGCGTGCGTGTGTGAGCGTCGGCGGTTGCCGTCGCGTGAGTGATCAGTCGAGAGTGGAGATGACGCCCTGCGCGCGAGCGAGCGCCACGCGTGAGACCTGGTACGCCGTGAGCGCGTCCACGAGCTGCGTGCGCGCGGCGTTGAGCGAGAGTGCCGCCGTGATGACGTCGGCGTTGCCGGATACGCCGGCCTGGAAGCGCTCGCGCGCCTGCGACACTTCCTGCTCCGCCAGCGCCAGCCGCTCCCGGGCCGCCGCCACCGCCTCGGTGGATGACGCCAGGTTCAGCACCGCCGTGCGGACGTCCGCTTCCACCTGGATGCGGAGGTCGCGGGCGCGGTTCTCGAGGTCGCGCGCCGCGGACGTCTGCTCCTCGATGCGCCCCTCGCGGCGGAAACCGTCGAAGATGGGCACCGAGAGCGCGATGCCCAGGTCGTACGTGGGGAGAAAGCTGCGGCCATTGCGCTGACTCAATCCGTAGTCGGCGAGGAGGCCGACCGTCGGAAGTGCTTCCGCCCTGATCGCGCTGGCCTGCTGCCGGGCCGCCTGCGCCTGGAGCTCCAGGGCGTGCAGGTCGTTGCGTCCCTTGAGCGCGGCGTCCAGCGCGGCCTGCTCGGAGGTCGCCACGTTGAGCGGCAGCGACCCGAGAGAGTCGGTGAGCCGGATGTCGACGAGGGGCAGCGAGAGCGTGCGAGCGAGGTCGATGCGCGTGCGGTCACGCTCGTTGCGCGCCATGATGAGCTGCGTGCGCGCACCGGTGAGCTGCGAGCGGGCGCGGGTGACGTCGAGCGCCACGCCGGTGCCCGCCTGCAGCTGGTCCTGCGCGATGCGCAGCAGGTCGGCGGCGAGGGTGGAGTCCTGCAGGCGTGCCTCGTACGCCGCGTCGGCGCGGAGCACGGAGAGGTAGGCGTTCGCCGCGGTGGCTGCCGCCACGTCGGCCGTCTGTCCCACGCCCGCGTCCGCCGCGGCCACACCCGTCTTCGCGCTCCTCACGCGCGCGAGCGCCGCCGGATCGAACACGTTCTGGCTCAGGCGTGCGCGGGCGTCGAACACGTCCAGCGGGCCGAGGATGGTGCCGTTGCGATCGATGCCGGGCATCGGCAGCTCGATCGGGAAGGCGGCGGCACTGTTCAGTGTGGAGCGCCGCTCGCTGGCGACACCGCTCACGTTCGGCAGCAGCTCGGAGCGCGACTGCGTGACGCGGGCCTGCGCCGCCGCCACGCGGTAGCGGGCGCTCTGCACCGCGGTGTTCTGCTGCGCGGCGAGGCGCACGGCTTCGCCGAGGCTCAGGTGGATCGTGGTGTCGGCCGTGGCCTGCGCGGCCGCGGCGCGCGCGAGGAAGGCGATCAGGGCGACGACGAGCGCGAGCAGGAAGCCCGGCTTGATGCGGCGCGAAAGGGACTGGCGATTCATGAGTGATCGTGCGTCGCCATGGCCGCATCGTCCGGACGCATGGCGTGGAAGAAGAAGTCGCGGATCTGATCGAGCATCGTCTGATCCGACACCCGCGCGATGGACTTGAATGACCTGCGCTGGTGGTACCAGAGCGCATGGGTGATGAACAGCGAGGACAGCATGCGGGCGGCGACGAGGGGATCCATGCGCCGGATGCGCCCCTGCTCCATGGCCCGTTCGATCATCCCGCAGACGAGTCGATGCACGCGCTCGATGACCTCGGTCGAGTAGTAGGCGACGAGGTCGGGGAAGTGATGCATCTCCGACTGCACGAGCCGGTGCATGGCGGGAAAGACGGGAGACCTGAGCCACGCCCAGTAACCCGTCATCCAGTCGCGAAGTGCCTGCTCGGCGTTGGCCTGGATGGAGAGCGATGCCTCGGCCCGCTCGATGTAGGCGATGACCGAGTTGCG
>CAMLIU010000182.1 GCA_946479995.1 uncultured Gemmatimonadota bacterium
CACGGAGCGTGACAAGGGCTTCTGGGCGAAGATGAAGGAAGCGCTCGGCGCGTGAACTGGCTCTCCGTTCGCGTGCGTCCCAGCGAGTCGCCCGATGCGGCGCTCGCGGCGCTGTTCGACATCGGCTCCGAGGGAGTGCAGGAAGCGGGCGGCGAGCTGCTGACCCACTTCCCGGGGGACACGGATGAGGTGATGATCCGCGCCGCCATCCTCGCGGCCGATCCGCATGCGCACGTGGAAACGCGGATCATCCCGGCGGTGGACTGGAGTGAGCAGTGGAAGCGCGGGATCGGCGCGCACGAGCTCGGGCCCCTCTCCATCGTGCCACCCTGGCTCGCCGACGGCCGCGATCCGGCGACGACGATCGTCATCGAGCCGGAGATGGCGTTCGGCACCGGCGAGCACCAGACGACGCGCGGCGTGGTGCGCCTGCTGCCCTCGGTCATCCGTCCTGGCGACCGCGTGGCCGACCTTGGCGCCGGCAGCGCCGTGCTCAGCATCGCCGCCGTGAAGCTCGGCGCGCAGCAGGTGACGGCGATCGAGCTGGATCACGACTCCATCGCCAATGCCGAGCAGAACGTGGCGCGCAACGGAGTTGCCGGCCAGGTCACGGTGATCGAGGGTGACGCGGCGCTGCTGCTCCCCCTCGTGGCGCCGGTGCGGGTGGTGCTGGCGAACATCATCTCCTCCGTGCTGCTCGAGCTTCTCCCGGTGATCGCCAGGTCGCTCACCCCGGACGGGGAGGCGGTGCTGAGCGGGATCCTCGTGGAAGAGAGAGCGATGATGCTCGAGGCGCTCACGGCGGGCGGCTGGACGCTGCTGGGCGAAGACGAAGAGGGAGCGTGGTGGAGCGCGCGGATCGCGCGCCGGTAGGCACCTTCTACGCGCCAGGCGCGTGGGGCCCGGTCGTCGAGCTGAACGAGGGCGCGGCGCATCACGCCGCCGTGAAACGGTTGAGCGTCGGCGACCCGGTTCGCCTCACCGGTGGGGACGGGCGCCGCGTGCACGCGACGATCGCGGAGCTGGCGAAGCGTCGCTTTCTCGTTTCCACCGCGGGGGAAGACATCGAGCAGGTTGCAGCGCCATCCCCGGTCGAGCTGTGGGCGCCGGTCGGGGACCGCGAGCGCATGCTGTGGCTGGCGGAGAAGGCCACCGAGCTCGGACTCACCACCTGGCGTCCGGTGATCTACCGCCGATCCCGCAGCGTGAGCCCGCGCGGCGAAGGCGAAGCATTCCGCGAGAAGGTCCGCGCCCGCATGATCTCCGCCCTCGAGCAGAGCGGAGGCGCCTGGCTGCCGGCCATGGAGCCCGAGCAGACCCTGGATCGCGCGCTCGCCGATGCACCCAGTGGCACCCGCATCCTCCTCGACGCAGCCGGCGAGCCGCTGCATCACGCGATGTCACGGTTCACGGTTCACGGTTCACCGTTCACCCTCTCCCTCGGGCCTGAGGGCGGCCTCGACCCCGACGAGCGTGACCTTCTCGTGAGCGCGGGCTGGCGTCCCGCCTCGCTCGGCCCCAACGTGCTCCGATTCGAGACGGCGGCCATCGCCGCCCTCGCCATCGTCCGTTCGTTCCAGTGGTGACCATGTCCAGCGACTGCCTCTTCTGCCGCATCGTGCGCCGCGAGATCCCGGCGACGATCGTCCGCGAGGACGAGCACACCCTCGCCTTCCGCGACATCGACCCCAAGGCGCCCACCCACGTCCTCGTCATCCCGAAGACTCACGTGGCGTCGCTCAACGAAGCGCCCGACCCCGCGACCCTTGGACGGCTCCTCCTCGCCGCCGCCGAGATCGCGAAGGCGGAAGGGATCGAGACATCGGGATACCGCACGGTGATCAACACCGGCGCCGACGCCGGCCAGACGGTGCATCACGTGCACGTGCACCTGCTCGGCGGCCGCCACCTCAAGTGGCCGCCGGGATGAGCCCCGAGTAGCTTTCGTTCATGTCCCTCTTCGACACCCTCCAGGCCGACCTGAACGCCGCCCGCAAGTCGCAGGACAAGCCGCGGGTGCTCGTGCTCGGCACCATCTTCTCCGACGCCAAGAACCGGAAGATCGAGCTGCGCCGCGACCTCACCGACGACGAGGTCATCGACGTTCTCCGGAAGGGGATCAAGCGCCGCCGCGAGTCCATCGAGATGTACGCCGGCAAGCGCGAGGACCTGGCCGACAAGGAACGCGCGGAAGTCGCGATCCTCGAGCAGTACCTGCCGGCCGCGGTGAGCGACGACGAGCTTCGCGCCGCGGTGCGCGCTGCCATCGCTGGCGGAGCGACGCAGATCGGAGCCGTGATGGGCAAGGTGCTCCCGCAGTTCAAGGGACGCGCCGAGGGGAGCACGATCAACGCGATCGCGCGCGAGGAGCTGGCGAAAGGAGTCTGACGGTCGGACGGTCTGACAGTCAGACGGTCGGAGACGCTCCGTGAAGATGACGGGAAGCCGCACATCATGAACGCCCACGCACTCGGCATCCTCGAGCTTCCACGCCTCCTCGACCTCCTGGCCGAACGGGCGGCGTCGGCGCCGGGCGCGGCGCGCGTGCGCGCGCTGGAGCCGCGCAGCGACCTGGCGTGGCTGGAAGGGGAGCACCGGCGAGTGGGAGCAGTACGCGCGCTCCTCGGCGGTGAGCTCGCCTGGTCGCCGGAGCCCGTGCCGGAGCTGGAAGGGGCGATCAACCGCCTGCGCGTGATCGGCAGCCTGTGGACGGGCCCGGAGCTAGTGGCCGGTGCGCTGCTGCTCCGCTCCGCGCGTCGCACGCGCGACACCCTGCGCGACGATCGGCGGCCGGCGGTCATCCGCGCCGTGCTGGCGCCGTTCGCCGAGCGGATGGTCGTTGCCCGCGCGGAGGAGGACGACATCTCCCGCGCCGTTGGCGAGGATGGCGTGGTGAAGGACGATGCGTCGCCGGCGCTGCGGCGAATCCGCCGCGAGCTTCGCGCCTCGCACGGTGAGCTCATTCGCATCCTCGAGCGGGTGATGAACGGCCTCGAGGCGCACCACCGCGCGCCGGACATGTCGGTCACGCTGCGTGAGGGGCGCTACGTGATCCCGGTACGCCGCGAGGGCGTGAGGAGCGTGGGCGGCATCGTCCATGGCACGTCGAGCACCGGTGGAACGATGTTCGTCGAGCCTCCGGCGGCGGTGGAGTACGGCAACCGCATCCGCGAGCTGGAGGCGGAGGAGCACGAGGAGGTCGAGCGCATCCTGCGCGAGCTCACCGACCGCCTGCGCCCCCATCGGGAAGCGATGGCCGACTCGTTCGACGCGCTCGCCGAGCTGGACTCGCTGCACGCCCGGGCGCGCTACGCCATCCAGTACCACTGCACGCCGGCCGAGCTCGTGCCCGCACGGCAGGGGTTCGCCATCCGTGATGGCCGCCATCCGCTGCTGCTCGCGAAGGGCGTCGACGTCGTCCCCTTCGACCTCGCGATGGCCGGGGACGAGCGAACGCTGCTCGTCTCCGGACCGAACACCGGCGGCAAGACGGTGCTGCTCAAGGCGCTCGGCCTCATCTCGGTCATGTCGCAGGCGGGGATCCCGGCGCCGGTCGGCGCGGAGAGCCGCATCCCCGTGTTCGACGACGTGCTCGCCGACATCGGCGACGAGCAGTCCATCGAGGCGAGTCTCTCCACCTTCTCGGCGCACCTGAAGAACCTGTCGGAGATCCTGCGCCGCGCCACGGCGGACTCGCTCGTCCTGGTGGACGAGCTGGGATCGGGAACCGACCCGCAGGAGGGCGCCGCGCTCGGCTGGGCCATCCTCGAGTCGCTGACGGCGCGCGGCACCACGACGCTCGCCTCCACGCATCTCGGGCAGCTCAAGGAGCTGGCGACGCAGGTGCCTGGCGTGGTAAACGCGTCGCTGCAGTTCGACGCCGTGCAGCTCGCCCCCACCTATCGGCTCATCAAGGGGGTGCCGGGACGTTCCTACGGCATCAGCATCGCGCGCCGCCTCCAGCTTCCGGAGGCGATCGTCGCGCGAGCCGAGGAGCGGCTGCCGCAGGCGGAGCGCGACATGGCCGCACTCATCGAGCGACTCGAGCAGAAGGAGCAGGAGCTGGCCGAGCGCGAGCGCGAGGCGACGGCGATGGCGGAGGACGCGCGCACGCGCATCGCCGGCGTGATCAGGCGGGAGCAGAACGTGCGCGAGCGCGAGCGCGCGGTGGAGAAGGCCAGCCGCCAGGAAGCGCGTCGTTACGTGCTCGAGGCGCGCAACGAGATCGAGCGCACCATCCGCGAGCTGAAGAAGAAGGGCGCCGAAGCGGCCGACGTTGCCATCGACGAGATGGGACGCGACGCGCGTCGCCGCGCCGAGGAGCTCGCGGCGAAGCAGGCGGACGTGCTCGACCGTCTCGATGCCGAGGAGCGGGCCGTCGCCCGCCGCGCGGCAACGGCGAAGTCCGGCAACGGCGCTCGCGAACCCATCGCTTCCGGGGATGCGGTGGAAGTCGGGACGCTGGGTGGCAAGATCGGCCGGGTGATCGACGTCCGGGGGAAGGACGTCGTGGTCGCCGTCGGGTCGATGAAGCTCACGGTGAAGCTGAACACCCTCCGGCGCACGGCGAACCAGCCCGCCGAGACGGCGGTGAGCTACATCGGGGACGCGCCGGAAGTGTTCGCGTCCACGGAGATCAATCTCATCGGCCTGCGGGCTGACGAGGCGGAGAATGCCGTGCTGCAGGCGCTCGACAGCGCCATCCGCGCCGACCTGAAGAGCCTGCGCATCATCCACGGCAAGGGTACCGGCGCGCTGCGTCAGGTCGTGGACGAGATGCTGCGCAAGGATACGCGCGTCCGCGAGTTCCGCATGGGCGCCTGGAACGAGGGTGGCGCCGGCGTCACCATCGCGGTGTTCGCGTGATCGCCGACGAGACGGTCGAGCGCGTCCGCGAGTCGGCCGACATCGTCGGCGTGATCGG
>CAMLIU010000183.1 GCA_946479995.1 uncultured Gemmatimonadota bacterium
GTGCTTCCAGCTCCCGCAACTGCGGGAGTACGTGGATGCAGTTGATTCAGCCGTACGTCCAGAAGTCGAGCAGCAGCAACCGTCCGCGGAAGTCGGCGAGCGAGAGACGCTGGCCGCCGGTGTGGATCCAGTCGAGGGTGTCGGGGAAGTCGGGTGCGCGGACGGCCGGTGAGTCCATTCTTCAGGAGTCGTGGTAGTTCTGCAAAGCGGGATGACCGGAAACTGCCGGATTTGAACTGCAGAACTGCAGGATTCTCTCCTCTACAATTCAGTCTCCGTTCGCCCTGGAGCCTCAGGGGGTGGTTCCAATCAATTCGGAAACCTTTGGGGATGTGAAGGCTAGTCCCGGAGCGCGGAGCTCGGATCACGGCAGGGACAGATCCTGCCGTTTCAGGCGGTTCATCCGGCCCTTTCCGTTCCTCCCGCTTTGCAGTCGCATGGCAACCAGCAAAAAAAAACGACAACGGGACGTTGGGCGCCGTCCCGTTGTCGCTGCAAGAGCGTGGCCCGCCGGAGCGGTCAGGAAGCCCGTCGTTTCCTGGTGCTCCGGGTGCGGGTCGTCTTGCGAGCCGAGGTCTTGCGCGAGGAGCGCTTGCGCGGCGTGGTGGACTCGAGGCTCTCCTGCAGCCGCGCCACGAGGTCGATGACCTTGGTCTTCTCCGGCTTCTCGACCACCTCGTCGGGAAGCTTCTTCCCCTTGAGCTTGGCCTTGAGCAGGGCGCGGAGCTTCTCCTCGTATTCGTCCTTGTACTTGGAGGGGTCGAAGGGCTCGGCGAGGTTGCCGATGAGCTGCTCGGCCATCGCCAGCTCCTGTGGACGTACGTGCTGCTGCTCGGCGTCGGGGAAGCTGATGTTCTCCGGCTCCACGAGCTCGTGCTCGAAGCGCATGATCTCGAGGACGAGGGCGTCGTCCTGCGGACGCACGGCCACGAGGTGCTCCTTCTGGCGGAGGGTGAGCTTGCCGATGCCCACCATCTGCGTGTTGGAGAGCGCCTCACGGAGGAGGGCATACGCCTTCTCGCCCCCCTTCTGCGGAACGAGGTAGTACGGCGTGTCGAAGTAGCGGGAGTCGATCTCGTCGGCCTTCACGAAATCGGTCATCTCCACCGCCTTGCTCGACGGCGTGCGCACGCGGGCGAAGTCCTCGGGCGTGACGACGACGTACTTGCCCTTGGCGTACTCGTAGCCCTTCACGACCTCGTTCCAGGGGACGACCTCCTCATCGCGCGGGCAGACTCGCTCGTACTTGATGGGGGTGAGGTCTTCCTTGTGGAGCATGCGGAAGCTGGTCCTCTCCGCGGCGCGCACGGCGCTGGTGAGGGTGACCGGGATGTTCACGAGCCCGAAGGAGAGGGCGCCTGTCCAGATGGATGCCATGCCCACTGGAAGGGCAGGGGGCGTGCTCTCCACCACTTCTCCACATCTACGGTAGAGTCCGCTTCGCCGCGTCACGCGATTTGCGCCTGAGGCCGACCGTGTCCACCACCCTCAATCCCCGCTACACCTTCACGGAATTCGTCGTCGGCAGGAACAACGAAGCAGCGTACGCCGCTGCTTCGGCCGCCGCCGTGGCGCCAGGGAAGGTGCACAACCCGGTGCTGCTTACCGGGGCGACGGGGCTGGGGAAGACGCATCTGGCGCACGCCGTGGCCAGTGAGGCGGCGATGCGCCCGGGGCGGAGCTGGGCGCTGCTCACGGCGGACGAATTCCTGCGGCGGCTCGCCCAGGGTGTCGCGGCCGGTGACCCGACCGCGGAGCTGGCGCCGCTTCGCGTCGCCACGCTGCTCATCATCGACGACGTGCACGTGCTCGACCGGCATGCAGCGGCGCAGGACGCGCTCGCCGACCTGGCCGGCGACGCCGTGGCGTCGGAGCGCCAACTCATGCTGACGAGCGATGACGCCGAGGGCTCGGCTGCGCTGGCGACGCGCCTCGTGGGACGATTCCGTGGCGCGCACGTGGCGACACTCGGCGCGCCGGACTTCGCGCATCGCGTGGCCATCGTCGAGGCGAAGGCCCGGTCGCTCCAGGTGGGGCTGCCGGCGAGCGTGGTGCACCATCTGGCCGCGCAATGCGAAGGCAGCGTGCGCGAGCTGGAAGGCGACCTGGCGCGACTGCTCGCCGTGGCGGCGCTGGAAGGAGCGCCGGTCACGCTCGCCCTCGCGCGACGCGCCCTGCCGACGCGGCGCCATTCCGGGGCAGTGAGCACGGGTGCCCAGGCGGTGCAGGAAGCGGTGGCCGCCGAGTGGGGGGTGTCGCCCGACGCACTGGTGGGACCGGGCCGCGCGCGGACCATCGCCGCGCCGCGGCGTATCGGCATGCTGCTCTGTCGCGAGCTGCTCTCGCTCTCGATCCGCGAGATCGGGACGGCGTTCGGGGACCGCGACAGTTCGACGGTGCTGTCGGCGCTGTCACGCGCCCGCGCCGACCTCGAGGACGACGCAGCGCTGGCGGAGCGGGTTGCGCGGCTCCGCCAGCTGCTGCCGGCTACGGCACCCAGTCCGCGATGAACAGGTTGGTCTCGGTGGCCTTGGCGTCGTGGCGGTTGGAGGCCCACACGAGCTTGCGACCATCGGGGCTGAACATCGGGAAGCCGTCGAAGGTGTCGCTCGTCGTCACGCGCTCGAGCCCCGTGCCGTCGAGGTTGACCAGATAGAGGTCGAAGTTCCCGCTGTGCGGCTGCGTGTAGTTGGACGAGAAGATGAGCCGCCTGCCATCCGGGGTCCACGACGGACCGAAGTTCGCGCCGCCGAGCTGGGTGATCTGCCGCTGCCCACTGCCGTCGGCGTTCATGACCCAGAGCTCCATGCGGTTCGGCCGCACGAGGCGCTGCGCCAGCAGCTCGCGGTAGCTCACGAGCGCCGTGTCGACGGGGTGCCAGGCGCGATAGGCGATCTGCTTGCCGTCGGGAGACCACCAGGGGCCGCCATCGTAGCCGGGGGTGGTGGTGAGCCGACGGACGTCGGTGCCATCCACGTTCATTGTGTAGATGTCGAGATCGCCGTCCTTGAGCGAGGTGAAGACGATCTTCTTCCCGTCAGGCGAGACGACGGCTTCCGCGGTGTACACGCCGTAGCTGGTGAGCCGGCGGAGGTCGGAGCCGTCGGGCTTCGCGGTGTAGATGTCGAACGGGTCGAGCCGCCACACGTAACCCTTGGACGGATCGGGCTTCGGCGGGCAGTCCTGCTGCAGTGCGTGGGACGACGCGAAGAGGATGCGCTGGTCGTTGGCGTAGAAGAAGCCGCAGGTCGTCTTGCCGGTGCCGTTGGAGACACGCTGCAGTCCCGTGCCGTCCACGTTCATCACGTATTCCTGGTCGCACGTGCGGCCGTCGCGGGTGCTCTGGAAGATCAGGCGCTTGCCGTCGGCGCTGAAGTACGCTTCCGCGTTCTCGCCACCGTTGGTGAGCTGGTGAATGTTGGCGAGGTGGCGCTCCCCGGATGCGGGGGCGATGACCGCCGGCGCCTGGTGGGCGCAGCCGAGTGCGGCGCCGAGGGCGATGAGGGAGGAAAACGAGAGAGGGCGCATGGCGCGAAATCTATCGCGCCATGCGCCCTCACTGCACGCGGGGTTTCTCCTACTTCCTGACGCTGGTCGGCGTCGCCGCGGCGAGCGTGAAGAGATCCTTCTGGGTGGAGCCCTTCTCCATCAGGCCGAGCGCCTTCTGGAGGGGGAGGTCGAAGCGCAGGTCGCGGCGCTTCGCCGTGGAGTCGCCGCCGACGAGGCGCGCGACGCGCTGCTCGAGGAGGCGGTTCACGAAGCGGCTGGCCGAGTCGTACTGCGCGCGGCTCACCTGGATCCCCTTGGCGGTGAGGCGACGATAGAACTCGTCGCGCCACTGGGGCTGCACGGTGAAGTTCATCCCCGCGTTGTGCGACAGCTCGAGGGTGTAGTCGTTGAGCGCGGTGAAGAACTCCTGCGACTTGGGGGCGATGGCCTTGTTGAAGTTCTGCTCGGCCGTGGTGAGGGTGTCGTCGCGCACGATCACGTCCGGCGTGATGCCGCCACCACCGTAGACGATGCGGCCGGCGTCCGAGCGGTAGGCCGGACGCGCCTTCTTCTTGGCCTCCGTCTCGGTCGAATCGGGCTTCTCCTCCACGAAGTGACCGTTCTCGAACTTGCGCTCACGCTGGATGCTGCGGCCGCTCGGCGTGTACCACTTGGCCGTGGTGATCTTGAGCGCGTAGCCGCCGTCGAGGGGGAAGAGCGTCTGCACGAGTCCCTTGCCGAAGCTCGTCGTGCCCACCACAAGCGCGCGATCGTGGTCCTGCAGCGCGCCGGAGACGATCTCGCTCGCCGACGCCGTGCCGCCGTCGGTGAGCACGGTGAGCGGGATGGTGGGATAGAGCGGATTGCCAGAGGTGCCGTAGCTCTGGGGCTCCGAGGCACGCGAGCGCACGCTGACGATCTCCTGCCCACCCTTCAGGAAGAGATTCGACATCGCGATGCTCTGCTCGAGGATGCCGCCGGGATTTCCGCGGAAGTCGAGGATGATCCCCTTGGCGCCCTCGCGCTGGAGCTGGCTGACGGCGTTCTGTACCTCCTCGGCAGCGGACTCGCTGAAGCGCTGCACGGGGACGTAGCCGACCTTGTTGTCGAGCACGATGGCGTACGGCACGGCGGGGATGTGAATCACCTGCCGCGTGAAGTTGATCGCGATGGGCTCGGCGACTCCGGGCCGGTTGAACTTCACCTTCACCGGGGTGCCTGGCTCGCCGATCAGATAGTCGGAGACCTTCTGCGTGCTCCAGCCCGCCGTGGAGAGGGAATCCACGTAGATGATCTGGTCGCCCTCACGCACGCCGCCCTGCTCGGCCGGCGTGTGCGGGAAGACGGTGCTCACCGTGATGGCGCCCTGCAGATCCTGGATCTGCATGCCGATGCCGGCGTACTTGCCGTTGGTCTGCTG
>CAMLIU010000184.1 GCA_946479995.1 uncultured Gemmatimonadota bacterium
GCTGACTTGGCCCCGCCCGAATACTTCTGGAGCGCGCCGTCGGCGATGTAGCAGACTTCCCCAGCCCCGTCCCGGAACGCCTTGAACGACGGGTAGGCCGTGCTCGAGGTGAGCGCCCCCTTCGACGTCCACGTCATCGGGATCGCATACGTGCCGCCCGAGTAGAGCGTCCCGTTGCACGCGGCCAGGTACTCGTGCGTGCTCGCCGTGCGCCAGCAGAAGGCGTTCCGAACGGGCGCGGCCGCAATGGCACTCGCGCTCATCCGCTGCGTCCCGCCACGACGGGTCGCGTCGCCATACTGCGACAAGAGCACGTTGTCGGCGCGACGGATCTGCGTCTGCCCGACGTTGAACTCGGACGAGACAGAGTTAAGTCCGCCGCTAAAAGACGACTGCGAATCGCTCACCTTCGGACGCGCCATCCTAGAGACTCCCCCAGTCCTGACGGCGGTCCGGGTAGCGCATCTGCATGGGCTGGGTACTGGCTCGTGCCAGATCAGCCAGCATGTCCTGCCGGATCTGCTCGGCCATCTGCTGGAGCATCTGCGCCGTGTCCGACTCCCCACCGCCTTTCACGAGCAGCCACGCGGCCGTCTCGTAGGGGATCAGCAGCTCGTAGTCGCGCGGGAACTCGGCGGAGGCGCTGTCACTGGACAGCCGGTCGATGGGCGTCGGCGTGTGGTTCACCCACACGGTCATCGACGCGCCCGACTCGGCGGGGAGGCATTGCAGCACGCTCCCGATCCGATACCACGCGCGGAGCACGTTCGCCATCGGCTGCGTGGACGCCGTGGGCACGTCGCGGAAACTCACCTCGTCGTACACCCGCTCCTGCTGCGCCACGTCCAGCACGCGGTAGAGCCGTTCCTGCGTGTCACCGGACCCACCGTCCAGACTCGACACCGCGATCTGCCCCGACGCGTCCTGACTCACCGTGCGGGTGGCGAAGCGGTAATAGGGGGCCGCATTGAGCAACCGCTTCCACTCGCGCATGTGGACGAGCCCCAAGGCGTAGTTCACGTCCGCGTCCGTCCACCGTTCCGAGTTGCGCGCATCGGCTTGTGCCCGCGTCTGGTCGCGGTAGGTCGTGCGGGACCACTGCGCGTCGCTCATGCGTCCCTCCGCTTCCGCGCCTTCTTCGGCGTCGGATTACTCACGAACACCTTGGGCACGGTGCCCAGCTCCGCGGCAAAGAGTTTCCCGGCGTTGGCCTCGATCGCTTCCTCGGCCCGTTCCATCGTCGGTTGCCAGATCGCGTCCTTGGCCGCCTCGTTCGCCGCCTTGACCTTGGCCGTCAACTCATCCACGTACCCGTAGCCCGCGTTCCCCATGCTCCGGAGCATCGGGAGGATGTAGCCCGGCACGTCGTCCGGCCGGACCGAGAGCGGCAAGTAGGCGAGGATGTCCACCGCCGTGGCTGGGTCGATTTCGCCCGACTGGACGCGCGCCATGCGGGGGTCCGTCTCCAGCCAGTGCCACACGATGGTCCACTGCTGCTCGACGCCCCACTGGTGGCAGCGGAGCCCCAGGTGGGGGTCGATGGCCCGGAGACGCCGGACGACATCATCCGGCGCCTGCGGGACGCCCCGCTCGTTGAAGCCCAACACGCGAGGCGCGGTCATCGTCACTCCTTGACCGCGAGCTCGGCCGTCACGCGCACCGCCGGAGCGGTCGTGACCGTGCCCGCCGCCACGACATCGACGCGGATGGTATCCCCGCTCGTGCCGTCGATGACGCGACTCGCGTTGCCCGCTCCCTCGAACAGCGAGGAGGTGATCGCCAGCGCGAAGTTCCCCGCCGCCGTCACCACGTCATTCTTGATCGACGTGGCCGCCGTGAGGGCCGTCGATGCCCCGCCCGACACCTTGAACACCTGCACGGTGATCGCGGCTGATCCGGCCGCGGCCGTGAGGGCTTCGATGGCGAAGGAGAGGGCCGACACCTTGACCCGGCCGACCGGAATGAGGACGGACGTGGTGGCCGTGGGCGCGACCGTGACGCCCCCGGTGCCGATCGGCGTCGAGGACGAAATGGCGATCCGGAGCCCATTCCGCTGCGCCACCTTCGGCTTGTAGAAATCGTTGTAGTTGCTCGACATCTGGGTAGACTCCCCGGTGGTGCGATGTGGCCCACGACAGCGGGGCGCCCGGCAGAGTGCCGAACGCCCCGGTCGGGGTTGAAACGATGTAGCTAAGTGCTTGTCACATCAGCACTTAGGCTCACACGACGAACCCGTAGTTGCTGGTATCGGTGTAGCCGGTGATCGAGCCATGGGCGGCGCGGTTGGCCGTGCCGAACTCCATGTAGACGCCGAACGAGGTCTCGAACGCGTCGCGGCCGGAGATGAACCGCCATGCGCCGGAGTCCTCGAACTGCACCTGCCCGAAGTCCTTCGCGTCCACCCAGAGCAGCGAGGGCAGGTGGACGAGGTACACGGTGCCACGCGGGCACCACACGTCCGACACGCAGGCGATGCCGCAGATGTTCACGCCGGTGAACCCGCCTTCCAGCTCGATCTGCGAGGACATGTCGAACCGACGCTGCCCGAGGAACGACTCGGCCAGCTTCTTCTCGATGCCCGGCGTGGTGAGGAGCAGGAACTCCTTCGGCGTGCTCCGCGCGTTCTTGCCCGACCGACCGGCGACCTTCATGATCAGGTCGTAGATGTCCATCTCGGTCGGCTGGTTCGCGTCCGGCGTGTCCGTGCCGGCCACCATCCGCACCGCATCCCAGCGCGCATACGTGCTCGCCGACAGCGAATGCAGCGAGGCATACGAGCCCCCGCGGTTGGTGATGTTCATCAGCCCGTTCGGATTCGCGTTGAGCGACGTATCCGTGGACAGGTTCGGGCTCGCCGACACGATCACGTCCGTCGCGGTGAGACCCGTCACCGCCGTGGCGAGCACGATGGAGCAGTTGTCGCCCGAATTGCTCACCGAGGAGATGAGCGACTGGCCGCGGAGCGTGGTCAGGTCGGACGCGTAGACCGCGATCTGCATCCCGGCGTCCAGCAGGAGGCCACCCTGCCCGGCGCCGGAGACGCCGTAGGGGCTCGTCACGACGGCGTGGGTGGTGTCCGCGCTGGAGGCGACGACGCCCTTGATGGCGCGGGCGTCACCGTGCAGGACTTCCTGCATGCCGAGCTCGAAGGCGGCCTTGGCTTCTCCGAGCACCTTGCGGGCGATGGAGATGAACGCGGCTTCCTTCGACGCGGTGCCCTTGATCACGAGCCCGTCGAGCTGGCGCGTGACGTAGAGCCGCTTGATGCCGAGGACGAACTGCTTTTCCGTCGCGGCCGCGTCCTTGGCCAGATAGCCCGCCTGCGACGCGTTGAGCCCGACGGGGCGGGTCAGGACGGCATCGCCGTAGATGCCGTTGCCGCCCCAGGTGAGGTTGTGCGCCCCGCCACGGCCGCCCTTGCGGACGTTGGCGAGGAGGGGGGTGGACCGGGGGAAAATCTCGGTCCGGATGTCCGAATAGACGTTCTTGAGGACACCACTGATTTCGGAATCAGTGATGACGGTCGGCGAAGGCATGGTACGTTACTCCGTGAGGTGGGGACTACGCGGCGGTGCCTTGCACCAGTCGCCGGACTTTCTCCAGCGAGGCGTCTACGGCGTCCTGCGTGGTCCGGATGGGCTTCTCGCGCGGCACGTCGGGCGTCACGGCGGTGCGGGCCGGGGCCGTGGCGCGGGCAAGCTGTCGCTTCGCCGCCGTCGCCTCCGACTGGGCCTTCGTCACCTGCTCGGTCACCTGACTCGTCGCGCTCTGGTGGGCCTGCCGCCGCTTGGCGGCCTTCTGTTCGGCCCACTGGGTGAGGTCGGTCGCGATGCGATGCTCGACTTCGGGGAGCTTCGTCGGGGGAACCCACGGCCGGCCGTGCGGCCCTGCTTCGAGCAGGTCGGCGGTCAGCGTGTGGAATCGGTCCGCGAACTCCTCGGGCTCGATCTCGCTCGCGTACTGCTGCTGCAACGCGTCGATGGCCGGGACGATCCTCGCCTGCGCGATCTCCTGCGCCGTGGTCAAGGCTCGCTGGGCCGACTGCCGTTGCTCGTACTCCCGCTGCTGCTCGCGCAGCGTCTGGGCTTCCCGTTCGGCGCGCTGGGCGCGGGCCTCGGGGGACTGCATCTGCTGGTACGCCTCGACCGCCTGCACGTACAGGTCAGGGTTACTCAGCAGCTTTTCATACAGGGCGTTGTTCTGCTCGACCGTCTGGATCGCCTGCTGGAGCGCGGCTTCCCGCTCGGCCAGCGTCTGCTCGATGACCGGCACCCGCTCGGCCTCGACGCGGTACTGCTCGGCCAGCGGCGCCGCTTGGGCCATCCGCACCACCTTGTCCAGCGGCACCTGCTCGTAGGCCTTCTTGCCGGCGGTGAAGGTGATCTTGATGTCCGGGATCTCGACCTCGCCCTCCGCGTCGAACACGGCGAACGGCGTGATCGGCTCCTTGATGACCGGCGGCGCCTTCTCCGGCGCCTTCGCCTCTGGCTCGGTGGGCGCCTCGGCCTTCGGGTCGTCGTCGCGGACGATCTCGACTTGCGGTTCCTCTACGGGTTCCTCCTTCACGCCGTAGCGGGCGGCCAGTTGGGCGTCGGTGGCGTCGAGGACGTTGACCTTCGTCTCGGCCACAGGGGCGGCGACGGCGGGCGCAGGCGTGCCTGCGGCCTCCGGTGCCGTGCTGGGCATCGGGATCTCGGACATGGGGAGGTGTGAGAGAGGAGGGAGGGTGTTACTGGTGGCTCATCGCGTCGAAGCGGAGCCCGGCCGCCTGCTCGTCGCTCTGGACGGGGCTGGCGGCGACACTCGGGTTCTGGCCCACCAGCGGCTGCTGGCTCGGGTCCAGTGGGGTGGGATTGGGCGGGCCGCCGGGCAGCATGTGCCCCGGCTCGTTCGG
>CAMLIU010000185.1 GCA_946479995.1 uncultured Gemmatimonadota bacterium
GGAGCTCGTCGGCGTCACGCACCTTGCGGCGGCGGACGAGGTCGAGCGCGGCGTTGGCCATGATGCGGTACAGCCACGCCCCGAACGGCTGGTCGGGACGGAACCGGTCGAGCGCACGGTGCGCGTGCAGGAACCCCTCCTGGACCGCATCCTCCGCGTCCTCGTGCGAGAGCACGATGGCGCGGGTGACGGCGTAGGCCCGGCGCTGGTGCAGCCGCACCAGCGCCGCGAACGCCTCATGCGAGCCCCGCTGCGCCGCGATCACGATCGCACGCTCGCTGATCGCGCTCTCAGCGGGCACGGTCATGAGGGCGGGCGATGGTGGTGCGAGCGTAGCGAGCATGGCTCCCGGAGGGTGACGTCATCCCTTCTACGGGGCGTGGGAAGGAAGCGTTGAGGTAGGCGACACCCTGCTCCTACCCCGGAACTGGTGATCCGGCCAGGCCGAGGGCGTCGGCCGAACGCTGCATGGCGGCGATGACGAAGGCGATGTGCTCGTCGAGGTCGACGCCAAGCTCGGCGGCGCCGTTGATCACGTCCTCGCGGCTCACCCCGCGAGCGAATGCCTTGTCCTTCATCTTCTTCCGCACCGACTTCGCCTCCACCTCATGGACGCTCTTCGAGGGACGCACGAGGGCGGTCGCTGTGATGAGCCCCGTGAGCTCGTCCACGGCGAACAGCGTCTTCGCCATGGGAGTGACGCGCGGGGTATTGGTGTAGAGCGCGTGCCCCATGATCGCCTCGAGGATGTCCTCCGGCCACCCGCGGTCGCGGAGGATGCGCACCCCTTCGCTCGGGTGCTCCTCGGTGGGCGAGTGCGCGTCGTTGGGGAAGCGCTCGTAGTCGAAGTCGTGCATCAGCCCCGCAAGTCCCCAGCGCTCCACGTCCTCGCCGTTCTTCTCGGCGTAGGCGCGCATGGCGGCTTCGACGGAGAGCATGTGCGCACGCAGGGATGGGCTCTGCGTGTACGTGTGCATGAGGTTCAGGGCTTCGTCGCGGGTTGGAAGCACGGGCATCGGGGCTGAAGGCAACGGCGAGTACTTCGTACCACGTACTAAAGTACATGGACCCGGGGGGAAGTCACTCCAAGGCACCGCGGCATCCTGCGCCACGAACGACCATCGTTGACGGCCGTCAGCGATGGTCGTTGGCAGCGCCCGGGATCGTCGGCACATTGGAGGCGCGTCCCCCCGGGTCGCGGTACGCCGTACGAAGTACGCAGTACTCGTAGTTGCAGTTCCCCGAAGAGCCCCCGTGCCCGCCGAGAACCAGCCTCATTTCCTCCGCGACCTCCGCCTCCGCCCCGGTGAACGGGACGAACGGCGCTTTCCGTTTTCCGTGCCCGCCATCCGCACACTGGGGGTGCTGCGCACCGACGCGCCCGTCACCTTCTTCGTCGGCGAGAACGGATCGGGGAAGTCCACGCTGCTGGAAGCGATCGCCCTCGCGGCGCGGCTACCCGCTGTCGGCAGCGCCGACCTGGCGCAGGACGGCTCGCTCGGCGAGCAGCGCTACCTCTCGTACGCGCTCAAGCTGACCTGGTCGCGCCACACGGCGCGCGGGTTCTTCCTGCGGGCCGAGGACTTCTTCGGCTTCACGAAGCGTGTGTCGGCCATGCGGGGCGAGTTCCTGGCGCAGCTGGCCGAGATCGAGCGCAATTACGCCGACCGGTCCGAGCACGCAAAGCAGCTGGCCACGCTCCCGGTCAGGCGCTCGCTGGCCGAGCTCGAGCAGATGTACGGCGTGGACCTCGACGCCAACTCGCACGGGCAGAGCTTCCTCAAGCTGTTCGGCTCGCGCTTCGTGCCGGGCGGACTGTACCTGCTGGACGAGCCCGAGGCGCCCCTGAGCCCGCAGAGCCAGCTCGCGCTGCTGGTGATGATGCAGGAGATGGTGGCCCAGCAGGCGCAGTTCATCATCGCCACGCATTCGCCCATGCTGCTCGCCTTCCCGGGGGCGCGGATCTACAGCTTCGACTCGGCACCGGTGCAGGAGGTGCCGTTCGACGAGCTGGATCACGTGGTGTTGATGCGGGAGTTCCTGAACGGGCCGGAACGCTACCTGCGGGCGATTTCCCGATAACTACGACACCCGTACCTCGTACTTCGTACGGCGTATCTCGACCCAGGGGTCGGCGCTTCCAATGTGCCTCAGCATCACGCGCAACGAACGACCATCGTCGACGACGGTCGTTCGTTGCGCGTGATGTATCCGTGCCTTGGTGGTGCGTCCGGCCGGGTCGGCCTACGAAGTACGTCGTACGCAGTACTTCAGTTGCAGTCTAGTGCGAAACCGCCGCCGCCGGCGCTTCCGCATGCTCCCCTGCGTACTTCGCGTTCGTCAGCCGCACGATGGCGAACAGCACGAGGAAGATGGCGATCGCGCCGAGGATCAGGCCGGTGAAGCCGGCGGACTTGTCACCAGGTTCGGGAGAGCTCATGGCTTGACGGGCAGGTGAGAGGGAGGGCGCGTCAGGAGACGCGCACCTTGGTCATGACGTCGTTCTTCTTGATCTGCTTCATCACGTCGATGCCGTTGGTGATCTTGCCGAACACCGTGTGCACGCCGTTGAGGTGCCGCGTGTTGCCCTCGTCGAGCACCATGAAGAACTGGCTGCCGCCGGTATCCTTGCCGGCGTGCGCCATGGAGAGCGCGCCGACTTCGTGCTTGTGCGGGTTGCCGGCCGTCTCGCACTTGATCTTCCAGCCCGGGCCGCCGGTGCCGATGCGCGGGTCTCCGTCGGGCAGGTCGCGCGAGTACGGGTCGCCGCCCTGGACGACGAAGTCGGGGATGACGCGGTGGAACTTCACGCCGTCGTAGAAGCCCGAGTTGGCGAGCTTCTCGAAGTTTTCCACCGTCTTCGGCGCTTCCTTGTCGTACAGCTCCGCGGTGATGGTGCCGCGGTTGGTTTCGAACGTGGCTGTCTTCAACGCAGTCTCCGAGCGAGTGACCCGATAAGTATAGCCGGGCCCTCGCTCGGGGGGCTACCGCGTGCCGGCGGCGCTCAGCCCTTCCGGCCCGACGTGGCGCTCCACTCGAAGGTGCGCGCCACCCGGCAGCCGGCGAGCTCCGCCGGCACGAACTGCCACTTCGCCACGGCGCTCTTCACGCTCTGGGCGAGCCACGGGTGCGTGCTCGTCACCACGGTGAACGTCTTCATGTCGGCGCGACCGAGGGTGTCCACGAGCACGGTGATCTTCACGGCGTTGTACTTCGCGCGGCGAACCGCCGTGGGCATCGTCTTCACCGGCAGCGGCGAGGGCACCATGCGCTTCGGGCTCGGCAGGCGGTCCACGTAGGCGTTGGGCTTCTCCGCCACGCGGCGGCGCGCCTCCAGGCAATCGCCGCGGCGCACCGGCGCGTCCGACGAGGCGATGCGCACCGGCTGGTCGGGCCGGAGCTCAGGATCAGGGTTCGAGGAGCACGCGGCCAGGGAGAGGGCGGCGAGCGGGAGGGCGAGCAGGCGCGTCGTGGCGCGCCGGATGTGGTCGTTCATCGGAAGGGTGTGAGGACACCCTTCAGACGAGCGAGGAGGGGCAGACGTCAGCCAGGACGCACTCCCCGCAGCGCGGCTTGCGTGCGTCGCACACCTGCCGTCCGTGGTCGATCAGCAGGTGCGAGATCTTCGTCCACTGCTCGCGCGGAAAGAGGGGCAGCAGCGCCTGCTCGATCTTCACCGCGTCCGACTCCTTCGTGAGGCCGAGGCGGTTGGCGACCCGCGTCACGTGCGTGTCGACGACGATCCCCTCGCGCCGGTCGAACGCATCGCCCAGCACCACGTTCGCCGTCTTGCGGCCCACGCCGGGGAGCACCACCAGTGCCTCCATGTCGTCCGGCACCTCGCCGCCGTGCCGCTCCACGAGCGCCTGGGCCATGCCGATGAGGCTCTTCGCCTTGCTGCGGAAGAAGCCGGTGCTGCGGATGATCTCCTCGAGCTCCTCCGGCTTCGCATCGGCAAGGGTGGTGGCGTCCGGGTAGCGCGCGAAGAGCGACGGCGTGACCATGTTGACGCGCTTGTCCGTGCACTGCGCGGAGAGGATGGTGGCGCAGAGCAGCTCGTACGGATTCCGGAAGTCCAGCGCGCAATGAGCGTCCGGATAGCGCTCGAGGAGCCGCGCGAGGACGGTAGCCGCGTGCTCACGGAGCGCCGCCTTGCCGCGCGGACGGGCTACCGTCCGGCGCGCGAGCTGCTTCTTCGCGGCGGTCTTCCTGACCGGAGCCGGCGTTTTCACCTTCGCCTTCTTCGCCGCCATCAGCCTGTCCTCTCGCGCCGCGCCCGCGCGAAATCGAGCACGCGCCCGACCGGCCAGGCATTGAGCACGTGTGCTGCCTCCACGCCGCCCTTGCGCGCGATGCCGACGCCGAACGCCATGTTGTCGAGCCCCGTGGTGGAATGCGCGTCAGGTCCGATCTCGAGCGTCACGCCGTGGGCGCGCGCCTCCGGAATCAGCCGCCAGTCGAGGTCGAGTCGCTGCGGGTCGGCGTTGATCTCCACCGCCGCGCCCACCTCGCCCGCCTTCTCGATCACGGCATGCATGTCGATCGCGTACGCATCGCGCGAGAGAAGCAGCCGGCCGGTGGGATGCCCGAGCACGGTGAGATGCGGATCGTCGAGGGCGCGGAGCACGCGGTCGGTCATCGTGACGAGGTCCATGGAGAAGCGTGAGTGCACCGACGCGACGACGAAGTCGAACCGGTCGAGCAACGCCTCGTCGTAGTCGAGCGCGCCGTCGGCGAGAATGTCGCACTCCACTCCCTTCAGGATCCGGAAGTCCGGCGACTCCGCATTCAGCGCGTCGATCTCCTCATGCTGGGCGAGCACGCGGTCGGGCTTGAGGCCGCCGGCGTAGAACGCGGCCTGCGAGTGATCGGTGATGCCGAGGTA
>CAMLIU010000186.1 GCA_946479995.1 uncultured Gemmatimonadota bacterium
CGTACCTCGTACGTCAGTTGCGGTTATCCCCCCCCCGCTTCCTATTGTATGGAAGCCCCCATCCTCCACCCTGTCGCTGATCATGCCCCGTCCCGTTGTCCGGCTGCTGCTCCCCGCGACCCTCCTCCTCGCCGCCGCCTGCAAGCCGTCGTCCGACGACCCCCCGGCGCCCGCCGTCTCGCCCCTCGCCGTCCCCGCCGAAGCGCTCTCGGCCATCGACACCGGGACGCTCATGTCCTACATCCGTGTCCTCGCCTCCGACTCGCTCCTCGGCCGCGCGCCCGGTACCACCGGTGAGGACAGGACCATTTCCTACCTCGTCGGGCAGTTCGAGTCGCTCGGCCTCCAGCCCGGCAACACCGACGGCACCTTCATCCAGAAGGTCCCCCTCGTCGGCATCACCGTCACCAACTCCCCCACCCTCACCTTCACGAAGGGCGGGGCGAAGCAGACGCTGAAGTGGCGCGACGATTACGTGGCGTGGACCAAGCACGTCGCCCCGCGCGCCTCGCTCGACAAGTCGCCGCTCGTGTTCGTCGGCTACGGCGTGGAAGCGCCCGAGTTCAACTGGGACGACTACAAGGGACAGAACATGGCCGGCATGACCCTCGTCATGCTCGTCAACGATCCTCCCCTCGCCGACACGTCGAAGTTCGGCGGCCCGCGCATGACCTACTACGGGCGCTGGACGTACAAGTTCGAGCAGGGCGCGAAGCACCACGCCGCCGGCGTGCTGCTCGTGCACGAGACCGGCCCCGCCGGCTATCCCTTCGCCGTCGTGCAGGGGAACGCGTCCGAGAAGTTCGACCTCGCCGCCGCGGACAGCAATCGCGGCCGCAGCAGCGTGGAAGGGTGGATCACCCTCGACCAGGCGAAGAAGCTCTTCGCCATGGCGGGCCAGAACTTCGATTCCCTCAAGAAGGCGGCGGCCACGCCGCAGTTCCAGCCCGTTCCGCTCGGCGTCACCGCGAGCGTGCAGCTCCGCAACAAGCTGCGCACGATCAACTCCCGCAACGTCGTCGCGAAGCTCGTCGGCAGCGACTCCGCGCACCGCGACGAGTACGTGGTCTACGACGCACACTGGGATCACTTCGGCGTCGGCGCTCCGGTGAACGGCGACTCCATCTACAACGGCGCCGCCGACAACGCCACCGGCACCGCCGGGCTGCTCACCCTCGCCAAGGCGTACGCCGCCATGCCGACGGCGCCGAAGCGCTCCATCCTCTTCCTCTCCGTCACCGCGGAGGAGCAGGGACTGCTCGGCTCGCAGTACTACGCCGAGCACCCGATCTATCCGCTGGAGAAGACGCTCGCCGTCATCAACATGGACGTGCTGAACACCGCCGGCCCCACGAAGGACCTCACGGTGATCGGGCTCGGCGCGTCGGACCTCGACGACTACGCTACCGCCGCCGCGGCCGAGCAGGGGCGCAAGCTCCGCCCCGACGCCGAGCCGGAGAAGGGGTTCTACTACCGCTCCGACCACTTCAACTTCGCCAAGCAGGGGGTGCCCGCCTTCGACCCGGAGGCCGGCATCGACTTCGTCGGCAAGCCGGAAGGGTTCGGCATGCAGAAGCGCAACGAATACACGGAGACGCGGTATCACAAGCCGCAGGACGAGATCCAGCCGGACTGGGACCTGAGCGGCGCGGTGGAGGACCTCAAGCTCTTCCTGACCATGGGCTATCGCATCGCCGAGGCGCAGAAGTTTCCCGAGTGGAAGCCGGGCAACGAGTTCCGCGCCATCCGCGAGAAGCAGCTGAAGTCGCCGGCACCGGCCGCGGCCAGCAAGCCGTGATGAGAAGTGCGCGTGTCGCCGGCGTCCTGGCTCCGCTGCTCGTCATGAGCGTCGCATCCGCCGTGCACGCGCAGTTGCCCGAGCGCGCCATCGATTCACTGATGGCGCGCTACGCGCAGCCGGGTGGTCCTGGTGCGAGCCTGCTCGTCGTGCGTGACGGACGCACGGTGCTCGCGAAGGGCTATGGCCTCGCCGACGTCGAGCGCCGCGCGGCCGTCACGCCGGAGACCGACTTCCGCCTCGCGTCGCTCTCCAAGCAGTTCACCGCCACGGCGATCATGCTCCTCGTCGCCGACGGCAGGCTGCACTACGACGACTCCATCGCCACCCTCGTCGCCGGCCTCCCCGCCTTCGCGCGCGGCGTGACGGTGCGCCACCTCCTCAACCACACCTCGGGGCTCCCCGACTACGAGGACTTCGTCCCCGACACGCAGACGGCGCAGGTGCACGACGCCGACGTGCCGGCGCTCATCTCGCACGCGCCGGGACTCAAGTTCGCGCCCGGCACCCACTACGCCTACAGCAACACCGGCTACTGCCTCCTCGCGCTCGTCGTCGAGCACGTCACCGGGCAGCACTTCGCCGACGTCCTCCGCCAGCGCATCTTCACCCCGCTCGGCATGGTCAACACCGTGGCGCGCGAGGAGCACACCATGGTGCCGCACCGCGCCTACGGCTACACCGTGCGTCCCGATGGCGTGCGTCTTACCGACCAGAGCAATACCAGCGCGACGCTCGGCGACGGCGGCATCTACTCCAACGTGCTCGACCTCGCGAAGTGGGACCGCGCCCTCGCGCAGCACACCCTCGTGAGCGCCGACGCGCAGCGCCTCGCCTGGACGCCGCCCACCCTCCCCGACACCGCGGTGACGGAATACGGGTTCGGGTGGTTCATCGGGAAGGCACACGGCACTACCCGCCAGTGGCACCATGGCGAGAGCCGCGGCTTCACCAACTTCATCCTTCGCTACCCCGATCGCCGCCTCACGGTGGTGATCCTCACCAACCGCACCGGCGGCGCACCGTGGGACACCGCCGACCAGGTGGCGTCGCTGGTCGAGGGCTGGTAGCGCACTTCCGTCGTCGTCGCATGCCTCACGAGCCAGTCGTCTACTCCCTCCGCGATTTCGACGTCGTCGTGGACAACCAGCGCGACGACATCAGCACCGATGCCGTGCTGCAGCGCCTCTACGACGCGCTCGGGCTCATCGAGCGCTACCAGCCGTGGCGCCTGAAGCACCTGCACGAGGACCTGCGCTACTTCCTCGTCATCCGCTATCCCTGCCGCGGCGCATACTTCCCCGCCGAGCGCGCCTGCATGACCGAGCTCACCTTCCTCGCCCGCACCGACATCACCGCCGCACCGGTGGCGTCGAGCATCGTGCACGAGGGGATGCACGCGCGCATGCACCTGATGGGGATCCGTCCCTACTCGCACGACGCGGCGCGCGAGGAGCGCATCTGCCGCCGCGCCGAGCTCGACTTCGGCCGCGCCCTCCCGCCGGAGCTCGGCGCCCCGGTCGTCGAGCGCGCCCTCGCCAGCCTCGAGCTGGCCGATGCGGAAGTGGCGCCGAGCATCGACTGGAACGAAGCCATGCGCCGGCAGCAGGCGGTGGACGACCAGAGGCTGCAGCCATGACGCGCTGCAAGGTGCGAGTCGCCGCGTTCGCCGCCGCGGCACTCACCATCATGGGCGCACGCGCCGCCAGCGCACAGGAAGCAGCGCCGCCCGACAGCGCCGCCCGCGCGTGGATCGTTCGCGTCGCCGGTGCGACGGGGGCGCAGGCCTGCCCCTGCCACTCGCCGTCGCTCCAGGTGCCACACGACCGCGAGCTGTACATCGTCGGCGTGGGGATGCGGAAGATTCTTCACGCCAACACCGACGGCTTCGAGGTCGCGTACGACCTGCAGTTCCTCCCCCTCGTCATCTCGCACGGCACCGCCGACGAGAACCTCCGCGTCGCCCTCTGTCGCGGGAACCAGTACTGCGGGACGGCGAGCGTCCCCTCGCCGTGGACGACGCGCGCCTCGGGCATCGGCATCCTGCCGCTCGGCTTCACGGCGCTGGCGCCGATCGCGCCGCGACTCCGCTTCCAGCTCCGCGGTGCCGCCGGCGCCATCCGCCTCTCCAAGCCGGTGCCCGTGCTCGAGGGACACAAGTTCAACTTCCTCGCCGAGGCATCCACCACGCTGGAGCTTCGCGTGAGCTCGTCGTTCTCCCTCACCGGAGGGATGGTGTTCAACCACATCTCCAACGGCGGCACCGCCGCCATCAACCCCGGCATGAACTCGCGGATGATCGAGTTCGGGATCGTGAGGCACTGACCAATGCACGGAGATTCAGTTGATTCGCTGCGTGACGAGCTGCGTCGCTCGCTGCACGGGCCGGCGTGGCACGGGCCGGCCCTGCTCGAGGTGCTCTGTGATCTCTCGCCACGCGAGGCGCAGGCGCGCCCCCTGCCCGGTGCGCACTCCATCGCCGAGCTGGCATTTCACGCCCTCGCGTGGGTGGAGGAGGTGACGCGTCGCCTCGACGGCTCGGCGCCCTCGCTCCCCGCGCGTGGCGACTGGCCCTCCGACGACGACGCGCTGCCGGTGGTGGAGGCGATCCGCCTCCTGCGCCAGGCCGGCGAGACACTCGACCGGACGCTCGCCTCGTTTCCGCCGGCGAAGCTCGGCGAGATCGTCGGCGGCACGGAGCGCGACGCGCCCACCGGCACCGGCGTGACCTACGCCGTGATGCTCCACGGGCTCGCACAGCACAACGCCTATCACGGCGGCCAGGTCGCCCTGCTCCGCAAGGCGCTCCGTGATGCGCCGGCAAACACGTTCGCTCCCGCCTGACGCTCCCGCCCCCTCATGACATCTCGCCGCTCCTTCCTCGGCACCGCCGGCTCCGCACTGCTCGGCGTTGCCGTGGCGCCGACGCTGCCTGCTCTCCCGTCCTTCCATCGTCGCGCGGCGCATGACGTCGTGATCCGTGGCGGCACCGTTTTCGACGGCACCGGCGCCGCAGGCCGCGAGCTCGATGTCGCCATCAATGGCGATCGCATCGCCGCCATCGCGCCGCACATTGCCGAGCG
>CAMLIU010000187.1 GCA_946479995.1 uncultured Gemmatimonadota bacterium
CGTCGGGCGACTGCATGAACCCGTAGCTCGCCACCATCCGGTAGAACCCCTGGCCGAGTGGCTCGAACGCCACGCGCTCGGCGTCCGGCACCTCCGGAACGCCGCGCGTCTCCACGCTGAGCAGGATGACCGTCTCGTGCAAGGACTTGTTGTGCTTGAGGTGATGGAGGAGCACCACCGGAGCTCCACTCACGTCCGACGTCATGAACACCGCCGTGCCGGGCACCCGCAATGGCGCGGAGCGTGCCATGCTGGCGAGGAAGGTCTCCAGCGGCAGCGTGCGCGCCGTGTGCAGCTCGCGCAGGTCCGCGCGGCCGCGCTTCCACGTGCTCATCAGCGTGTACACGACAATCGCCATCACGAGCGGCACCCAGCCGCCGTGCTCGATCTTCACCACGTTGGCGAAGAGGAACGAGAGGTCCATCACGAGGAAGGCCGCCGTGAGGAGGCCCACGTGCCAGAGCGACCAGTTCCACCGCGCGCGTGCCACGACGGCGAAGAGGAGCGTGGTGATGGCCATCGTTCCCGTGACCGCGATACCGTAGGCCGCGCTCAGTGCGCTCGACGTGCGGAAGCCGAGGACGAGCAGCAGGCAGAAGAACATCAGCGCGCGATTCACCTCCGGCACGTAGATCTGCCCGGCGTGGTGCTTGGAGGTGTGGATCACCTGCATGCGCGGCGAGTAGCCGAGCTGGATGCTCTGCTGGGTGAGCGAGAACGCACCGGAGATCAGTGCCTGCGAGGCGACGATGGCCGCCGCCGTGCCGATGATGACGAGGGGCCAGAGCAGCGACGGAGGGGCGAGCAGGTAGAAGGGGTTCGACTGCGCGGCGGGCTCGCGAAGCAGCAGCGCCCCCTGGCCGAAGTAGTTGAGCAGCAGTGCCGGCAGCACCACGCCGAACCAGGCCACGCGGATGGGCCGCTTGCCGAAGTGCCCCATGTCGGCGTACAGCGCCTCGCCGCCCGTCACGCAGAGCACCACGGCGCCCAGGGTCAGGTAGCCCGCCATGTGGTTGTCCATGAAGAACCCCACGGCATGCCACGGGTTGATGGCAAGGAGCACCTCGGGCGCGCGGACGATCGAGCGCAGCCCGAGCGCGGCGATGACGAGGAACCAGAGCAGCATGACCGGACCGAATCCGCTTCCCACCTTCGCCGTGCCGTACCGCTGCACCATGAACAGCGCGAAGAGGATGAGCATGGAGACGGGCACGATCACGTGCGACAGCGTCGGCGTCGCCACGTCGACGCCTTCCACCGCGCTCAGCACCGAGACGGCGGGGGTGATCACGCCGTCGCCGTAGAGCAGGGCGGCGCCGAAGAGGCCGAGGGCGATGAGGGCGAGACGGCGCTGGGTGTCCCCGGTGCGCCGCGACTGCTGGAGGAGCAGGGCGAGGAGGGCAAGGATGCCGCCCTCACCGTTGTTGTCCGCCCGGAGGATGAAGACGATGTACTTCACGCTCACCACGAGGATGAGCGACCAGAGGATCAGGGACAGGACGCCGAGGACGTTCGCCGTGGTGGGATGGATGCCGTACTCGGGCTTGAAGCACTCGCGCAGCGCGTACAGCGGGCTGGTCCCGATGTCGCCGTAGACGACCCCGAGGGCGGTCAGGGTGAGAAAGGCGAGTCGCTGGCTGGCGGCGGGCGCATGGCCCACCGCGTCAGCCGCATGATCAGCGGTATCTGACGACATCTCGAAGACAACGGGCGGCACCGTCGTCGAAAACGGCGCAGGCCGGCGACGCATGCGTCGCCGGCCTGCTAGTAAGGTATGCCGCGTTACTGCCGAGGGGAGCGGGGGTATCCGTGATCCGGCGCCGGTCAGCGCGGGATCTCGTCGATCTCCTTCGCCGCGCGCTGCAGGATCTCCACGATGCGGCGCAGCACCTCGGGGTTCTGCACGGCGTCGGTGGCGCGAGAGTAGGTGGCCTTGCCGACACCACGGAACGCAGCATGGACCTCCGTCATCGGCTCGTCGAGGAAGTGGCCGACGAGCTTGCTCACCCGCTCGAAGATGGAGTCCACCGTATCGCGGTTCTCAGCCAGGTGCGCTCGACCGGCGTCGGTGATCTCGTAGACCTTCTTCCCATCCTGCTCGGGGCGGACGCGGGCGAACCCCTGATCCTCGAGGAGCTGGAGGGTAGGATAGACCACTCCGGGACTCGGCGCGTAGGCGCCGCCGAAGCGCTCCTCGAGCGCCTTGATGATCTCGTAGCCGTGGCGGGGCTTCTCGTCGAGGAGGCGCAGGATGACGTAGCGCAGGTCACCCTGCTCGAACATGCGTCCGCCGCGCCAGCGGCCGCGCGGGCGCCCCTCGGGGCCGAAGAGGCCGTTCATGAAGCTGGCATCCCAGCTCCAGCGAGCGCGTGCGCCCTGCGGGCGGCAGTTCCAGAACTGGTCGTGCATGAGGGACCTCCGAGGTCGGCGATATATCTTTTCGTGATGGAAGTAAGATATATCTACGATATGTCTCCGTCCAGTCCACCCCTGCCCTTCCGATCCCCGGATTCGGCACGCCCGTTGCCTTACGAGGGGCCACATCGGAAAGCGTATCCTCTCTCAAGGAGCTCAACATGGCGGACGATCTCACCAGGGATGGCCTCGGCAACCAGGCCAAGGGCGCAGCCAAGGAAGTCGAGGGCAAGGTGCGCAACGCCGCTGGCGGCCTCACGGGTGACACCAGCGAGCAGATCAAGGGGAAGGCGAAGGAGCTCGAGGGCAAGACCCAGCGCAAGGTCGGCGAGTCCGAAGTGGACGCCGACAACTAGTCGAGCACCGGCTTCCAGCACCACGAAGCGGGGCGGGCCACGATGGCCCGCCCCGCTTCATCGTTTCTTCATCGTCCGTTCAGCGGACCGTCACGTGATGTTGAGCGACTGATAATCGGCCCGTCATGAAGGCCCAATGCGGCGATGGTATCGTCGCCGGTGAGGAGGTCCAGCCGCGACCCGCACACCGGAGGCAACGATGCTCAGCGTACTGCTGGAGTCCCGCGCCACACCATCCCGCCACCTGGGCGGCACCGTCGTGAGCGCGCTGACACACGGCGCCGTGATAGCGGCCGTCGTCGCACTCACCCTTCCCGCAGGCGACAGCTTCAGGCAAGCGCCGGAGATCCGTTCCACGCCCGTGCACTACCTGCGGCCTTCGGAACCCCCGATCGACGCCGGCCGCCGGCTTTCGCAGCAGCCCAATCACACCGACGGTTCGGCGCCGCGCCATGCCCTGCCGACGATCGACATTCCCACGATCACGCCGACGCGCATACCGCCGATCGACCTGGCCCGGCCGACCCTGACGTCGGACCAGGTGCTCATCGGCCATGGGTCGCGGCCACTCCCGGGTTCAGGCGACGCCGGCATCCCGGTGGGCGACGCAGACGGCGTGAACGACGCCAGCGCCGTGGACCGGCCCCCGCGCATCCTGGGCCGAGCCTTGGAGCCGCGCTATCCCGCCACCCTGCGCACCGCCGGCATCGAAGGCCGCGTGCTCGCCGAGTTCGTCGTGGACACCCTGGGCCGAGCCGAGCTGACGACGCTGCGCTTCCCCGAGCTTGCGAACCCCCTGTTCGGCGACGCCGTGCGCGAGGTGCTGGCCCGATATCGGTTTCAACCCGGCGAGCTGGCCGGACGGAAGGTCAGGACGCGGGTGGCGGTGCCGTTCGATTTCCGGCTGGAGAGGTAAGGGAAGGCCGGAAGGTCGGAAGGCCGGAAGGTCGGAAGGTCGGCTTTCGCGGACATCCCGACCTTCCCATCGTCTGACCGTCTGACCGTCTGACCGTCTGACCGTCTGACCGTCTGACCGTCTGACCGTCTATTTCCGGCAGGCCGCCTGGATCCGGCTTCGCTCTTCGGACCGGTGCGAATCGTCGTCCTTGCGGCGCTGGTCGAGCTTGGCGCGCTGCTCGGCGGTGAGGATCTGGTTCATCCGGTCGCGCGTCGCCATGCGGAGCGAGTCGAGGGCCGGCTGGATGGGGCGGAAGATCGAGTCGTACTGACAGTTGCGGGCGTCGAACAGCGAGTCCATCGCCACGCGCTGGGCCGGCGACATGTCGAGATCGTCGTACATCGCCTTCCGCTTCTCGGCAATGGACATCTCGTCGTGGCGGATCATGCGGTCGGCGGAGAATCCGACCACCCCGCCGACGAGGACGGCGCCGAGGAGGAAGGCGATCGCCTGCTGCTTGGGACGATCCATGGCCATCGGGCTAACGCGAGAGAAGGAGGTGGATGGCCATGTCCCCGTCGCCCACGGAGGCGGCGCGGGTGGACGGCTCGACGCTGGTCGGTGACGGCGTGATGAGCGTGGCGTAGGCGCTGCGCGCCTCCAGCTGCTGCGAGCGGGCCATGGCGATGGTGGCGGCGAGGATGAGCGCGGCAGCGGCGATGAGGCCGGGCCGGATCATGTACGCCAGCTCGTCCCACCACACGGAGCGCTCGTCGCCGCGGGCGACGTAGTCGAGGATGCGGGCCTCGAGGGCATCCCAGTAGCTCTCCCCCTCGGGCGCCGCGTAGAGCACGCGGAGCGCGTTGGTGAGCTCGGAATCGCCGTTGGTCCAGCGGTCGTGGGTCATGAGGTGCTCCGGATATCCTGCAGGAGCCTGCGCAGCGCGGCGCGGGCGTGGTGAAGATCGGATCGAGCGGTGCCTTCGGGGATGCCGAGCGTGCGCCCGATCTCCCCATGGGTGAAGCCTTCCACGTCGTGCATCACGATGACCGCACGCTGGCGGTCGGTGAGTCGTGTCAACGCGAGCTGCAGCCGTTCCCGCAGCTCTCCCGATTCCGCCGGATCACGGAAGGGCATCGGGATGGACTCCGGGAGCTCGTCGGCGTCACGCACCTTGCGGCGGCGGACGAGGTCGAGCGCGGCGTT
>CAMLIU010000188.1 GCA_946479995.1 uncultured Gemmatimonadota bacterium
GGGACTGCCTGATTGTCGGTGATGGTGGTCACATGCTGCCAGGGTACTGGGGGCGGCAGCTTGGGCGGGCGTGACGAGGCGCGAGCGGGAAACGTCCTTTCTCACACATGAGCCCGATGCAATCGGTAGTGCAGCGAGCGGCCTGGATCCACAAGACGGGGAAGATCATCGCGGTCGCGGCGTCGACCTGCGCCGCCCTCGTCTCCGTGGTCACGGCCCTCTATTCCTACGGCGTGATCGGCAAGTCGGAGTCGCACCAGTCCATCGGCAACCTGGGCGCCGCATGGGTGGGGCTGAAGCCGGCGTTCGACAGTGCCTCCGCCATCGGCGACACGGTCCACTATGCCGCCACGATCACCGACAAGAGTGGCAGCATTCTCGTCGGAGCTCGGCCCACCTGGACGACGGGTGACACGACGGTGGCGCGCGTCCTTCCCGACGGCTCGGTGATCGCGCGCGGACCAGGCGCGACGACGGTCAGCGTGGTGGTCGGCGCGCTGGTGGCGCATGCGAAGGTGGTGGTACGGCAGCGCGTGTCGTCGGTGGCGCTTGACGGCGTGCGCGGGGACAGCGGGATCGTGATCGCCGAAGGTGCGACGATCCCGCTCAAGGCGAAGGCCCTCGATGCGCGCGGCCACATCGTGGCGGGCGTGCACGCGGAGTGGCAGGCCGACGACAGCAGCGTGGTGGGCCTCGACAGCGCCGGGGTGCTGAGCGGGCGCAACGCGGGCCGCACGGTGCTGTCGGCGCGCATGGACGGGATCGCGATGCGCACGCCCGTGACGGTGGTGACGACGGCGGCGGCGATCGACGTGGTGGCGGGCACCGAGCAGCATGCGACGGCGGGAAGCACGCTGTCGCGTGCGATCGTGGTGCGCGCGACGAACCATCGTGGCGCGCCGGCGCCGCGGCAGGTGGTGACCTTCAGGACGGCCGACGGCCAGGGAAGTGTGGACCCGCGCACCGCGACGACCGATGCCGATGGGCGCGCGCGCACCACGTGGACCCTCGCCGCCTACCCGGGGCGGCAGACGCTGCTCGCCACGGTGGACAAGGTGGATTCGGCGGTGGCGATCGTGGCGGAGTCCGACCCGGTGGTGAGCAACACGCGGGTGAGCATCCTCAACGATCACCTGAGCGCGCAGGCGGGATCGACGATCGCCGACTCGGTGGCCGTGCGCGTGACCGACTCCACCGGCCGCGTCCTGGAGGGCGTGCCGGTGCGGTGGACGGCGCTCGCCGGCGGAACCGCCGACGCCATTGACGCGCGCACCGACTCGATGGGGATGGCGCGCGCGCGGTGGACGCTGGCGAAGCGGACGGGAACGCAGCGCCTGCGCGCCGAAGTGGGGAGCACGAGCGCACATGGCATCCCGCCAGTGACACTCACCGCACGCGCCGTGGCGGGTGCACCGGAGAAGGTGGCCGTGGTGAGCGGCGACGACCAGCACGCGGCCGCGGGATCGGCGCTGCCGAAGTACGTGGTGATCGAGGTGACCGACGCGAGCGGAAGCGGCGTGGCCGACGTGCCGCTCGCGCTCTCCCCGTCGGGGGGCGCGGTGCCGGACAGCGCGCCGCACACCGACTCGCTGGGACGCGCGAAGGTGCGCTGGACAATGGGGCACGGCGCGCGGGAGTACACCCTCGCCGTGCACGTGGACGGGATCAAGCAGCTGCTCAAGGTGAATGCGCGGGCGACGCCGGCGAAGGCGGCGAACCTCTCGTTCGAGGACGGGCCCACGAGCCGCACGCACGCGAAGGGCACGCACTCGCTCTACGCGCTGGTGACCGACGTCTACGGCAACCCGGTGCCCGAGGCGACGGTGAGCTTCACGACGAAGTCGGGGATGGTGCGGCCGTCACGTGCCGTGACCGACGCGAAGGGACGCGCCGCGCTCACCTGGACGCCGGGCTCCGCGGGCGGCGAGCAGACGCTGCGTGGAAGCGTCCGCTCCACCGACGTGATGGGGAACTACGTGGTGGAAGTGGCGGGGCGCGAAGTTCCGAAGGTTACGAAGCCAGCGAAGTCCGGCAGCAGCGCGAAGAAGCGGACACACTGAGCGAGCCGACCGATACGGAAGCGGGGGCCCGATGCAGCTGCATCGGGCCCCCGCTGGTCCTTCGTCCTCCGCCGCGTTCAGCCGCCGCAGGCAGGATGCGGCCGGGCGAGGTCCACGATGCAGCTCACCGTGATGCCGCCCGAGGTGAGCGACACGTTCGCCTTGCTCGTGCCATTGAACGTCGCGCTCAGGTGCGACGTGGTCGTCGTGCCGGCCAGGGCGTGCGTGGCGTCGATGGTCACGGAGCCCGACTTCGGCCACCTGTCGGCAGGCGAATCTGGCAGCACGAGATCGTTCACCGTGGTGGAGACGCTGAGGATGAACGGCGCGCCGCTCCCGGCATCCCTGCCGGTCACGTTGATCAGTGACGTTCCGGCGAGCGTGTGCACGCCACTGAGCAGGCCGCGCAACGTGAGGTCCTCGTTGCCGGCGACGCCGACGGTGCCGCCGTTCGCCGTGAAATTGCCCATCAGGGACGAGTTCATGTGCACGGCGTCGGTGGTGGCGGCATCGAACTGCGACTGCGCCCTGCCGGCGGCGTCCAGCAGCGTGAACCAGCGCGTGAAGGTGACCCCCGTGGCCGTGACGACGGGGCAGTTGAACCGCTGCGTCCCCGCCTCGTAGGTGCAGCTCGACGGCGTGGGCGCCGACGCGCTGGGGGTGGCCGGCATGGCGGGCACCAGCGCCGCCGCAACGGGCGGCACGCTCATCTGGCTGAGCACCGCGCCGAGATCCGCCGGCTGGCGAGCGGGCGCGGTGGAGTCGCTGCACGCCGAGACGAATGCGGCGACGGTGACGAACGCGAGAGCGCGAAACGCACGGACCTTCATGAATCTTCTCCTCGACAGGGTGCGAACGTGGGACCTCGGCCCATTCTATCGCGGCTCGAACATGCGTGAAGTGCGCCACGCCACAACACGAATGCAGAACGGGGGAGCGGCTGTGGCCGCTCCCCCGCCTGCTTCACTCGCGATGTACCGTTACTTGAGCCGAGGCTTGGTGGAGCGTGGTGCCTTCTCGCACTCGGGCCAGGTGGTGGGGAAGCGGTAGCCGCGACCGCCGCGCGCGCCGTTGCCGTTCGATGCGGCCATGCGCGCCTGCATCTCCTCGGCGACCTTGGCGAGGTCGGCGCGGCCACGCGAGATCATCGTCGGGTCCTCGCTCGCGAGGTAGACGAGCATCGCGGTGAGCGTCGCGTTCTTCTGCAGGTCGTCGAACACGACCTTGTCGTAGGTGTCGCGGTCGGTGTGCCAGGTCTCGTTGCCGTAGTTCCAGCCGAGCGCACCGAGGCCGAACGCCGGGAGGCCGGCGCAGCCGAAGGAGAAGTCGTCGCTGCCACCGCCGGCAGGGAAGCCGATGCCGCCGTACTGCACCTGCTCCTGGAAGAGCGGGGGCAGCTTGCTCATCCAGGCGCGGATGTGGACGTCGGCGTCGGGGAGGCCACCGGCGGCGAGGCGGACGATGCGGCCGGTGCCGTTGTCCTGGTTGAACAGCGCCTGCAGCCCCTTCATGACGTCGGGGTGATCCTCGTAGAAGGCCTTCGAGCCGACTTCGCCCTCCTCCTCACCGGTCCAGTGGCCGACGAGGATGGTGCGCTTCGGGTGCGGATAGACCTGCTTGAGGATGCGCATCGCCTCGAGCATGGTGAGGGTGCCGGTGCCGTTGTCCGTCGCGCCCGACGAGCCGTCCCACGAATCGAAGTGCGCGGAGAGCATGACGTACTCGTCGGGCTTCTCCGCGCCGGGGATGCGCGCGATGGTGTTGTACACCGGCTGCTCGCCGAGGAGCTGCGCGTCGAGGTTCATGCGGACGCGCGGGTGATTGCCGCGCTCGGCGAGGCGGAAGAGGAGGCCGTAGTCCTCGCAGCTGAGCGAGATCGTGGGCGACACGGTGTTGTACGTCTCGAAGATTTCGCGCGTGCCGAGCGCCTGCTTGGGGCGCGAGGTGAGGAGGCCGGCGATGCCCGTCTTGTCCATGCGGAGGCCGAGCTCACCGCCACCGAGGGCGAGGCTGTAGCCGGTGCCGCGGACGTTGCGGCCGCCCCACTCGCGATTGACGGCGGCGCGGAGGGAATCCATGCGCTCGCGCGAGTCGGCGGTGGCGAACTGCGCCCAGTCTTCAGGGGGACGGCAGGTGGGCTGCGGCGCGCTCACGAGCACGAGCTTTCCCTTCGCCTGCGGCAGCCACTTCACGAACTCGGTGCTGTCGGCGAAGCGCGGAAGGATGATCGCTTCGGCGGTGACGTCCTTTCCACCGGTGCCCGGGCTGTAGCCGACCATCGTCGCCTCGAGGGTGCGGACGCGGGGCGACACGAGGTCCACGTGCGAGTACCCGCGCCGCCAGCCGCGCCAGGTGCCGTACTGCTCGTTCTTCGCGTCGATCCCCCACGACGTGTACGTCTTCACGAGCCAGTCCTGGGCGCGCTTGGTGTCCGGCGCGCCCTGCAGCCGGGGACCGAGGGAGTCGAAGAGGGTGGAGGCGAGCTCCATGGTGTGGGAGCTGTCCATGCCGATGGCCCAGATGCGCTGGAGCACCGGGTCATTGGTGGTGAACGGGGCGGTGGCCTGGGCGCGCGCCACGCCGAGTGGCGCGGCGAGGGCGAGGGCGGCGGCGAGGAGCCGATGGCGCATCGGAAGGTTGGGAGAGAGGAGGTAGGGAGCAGGGCGAGGGAGAGTCGACTGCCGGGATCTCGGCTTGTCGAGATGCCCGACTCCCACGGCCATCGGCCCCAGGTTCATCCTGAAGAATACGCCGCGGCGTGGCGGGACGCTGGGGCGCAGTGGCGTCCGGCGCATTC
>CAMLIU010000189.1 GCA_946479995.1 uncultured Gemmatimonadota bacterium
GCGCGGATGACGGCGGAGATCGGGACGATGCGCGTCACCGAGCAGATCGACGCGCTGGAGACGCTGTCGTACGACCCGCTGGCATTCCTCATCGTGCCCCGGCTGCTCGCCTGCCTGGTCATGCTTCCCTGCCTCGTCATCCTCGCCGACGCCACGGGCCTGCTGAGCGGGTTCGCGGTGTCGGTGTACGTCACGCACGTCACGACGCAGGACTTCGTGTCCGGTGTGCGGCTCGGCTTCGGCACCTTCCAGGTGGTCTACTCGCTGATGAAGGCGACCTTCTTCGGCGCGGCGATCGCCTTCGTCTGCTCCTACGAGGGCTTCGTGACCGAGGCCGGCGCCGAGGGCGTCGGCAAGTCCACCGCCAAGGCGGTGGTCATCACGTCGGTGTCGATCCTCGTGCTCGATACGTTGACGGCGGCGCTCTTTGCCCCTTACCTACAGACATGAAACGGCGCGACGAAGTCCTCGTTGGCATCTTCCTCACGGTGGCGATCGCGGTCGCCCTCCTCGGCACGCTCTGGCTGGTGCGCGGCGGGCTGTCGTCGGGCTATCCGCTGTACAGCAAGTTCGCGTGGGGACAGAACCTCAAGCCGGGCCAGCCCGTGCTGCTGGCGGGCGTGAACGTGGGCGCGGTGAGCGACGTGAAGCTGCGCGACGACGGCTTCCTGGACGTCTTCCTCCGCGTGAACGACGACGTGAAGGTGCCGAAGAACTCCACGGCGAGCGTGCAGCCGGTCGGCATCTTCGGCGACGCGGCGATCGCGCTCACGCCGAAGGGCCCGAGCCCGGTGTCCTACCAGCCCGGCGACACGGTGCCCGTGGGGCCGAGCGCGACGGACATCCAGGCGCTGGAGAACAAGGCGGACTCGGTGATGACCACCGTGAACGCGATGATGAAGACGCTGAACGCCGAGCTGTTCGCCGCCGGCGGGATTCGCGACATCCGCCGCACGATGGCCAACGCGGCCGAGCTGTCGGCGAACGCGTCGCGGCTGTCGCTGCAGCTCAATGCCATCGCGGCCGAGCAGAACCGCAACCTGACGCTGACGATGGCCCAGCTCCGCCGCTCGATGTCGGCCATCGACTCGGCGAAGATCGACAGCACGCTGAAGAACTTCCAGACGTCGAGCGCGAGCCTGACGCAGATCGCGTCGAACCTCGCCACGACGAGCCGGCGCGCGGACTCGATCATGGCGGGGATCCAGGCGGGCCAGGGGAACGCAGGAAAGCTGCTGAAGGACACCCTGCTCTACGGCGACCTGCGCGGACTGGTGACGCAGGCGGACTCGGTGCTGGCGGACCTGAAGAAGAATCCGAAGAAGTACATCAATCTGTCGATCTTCTAGCGACCACGGCGAGTACTTCGCACCTGGTACGGCGTACCGGGCCCCAGCGGGACGCCCAGCGAAGGCGGCCTCTGCATCGCGGTGCGGTACGTGACGTGCTTCTCATGCGTGCAACTTCAACGTGAGAGGCAGTCATGAGTGATCGCGACAGGGGTGTACCGCGGGGCGACAACGTGCCGGCCGGGGAGCGCGAGGAGAATGAGGAGCGCTCGGAGCACCGGGCGACGGCAGGCGAGGAGCGTCGCGATGACGTGGATGTCGAGCCCGGCCACGCCAACCAGGGGCCGCGTGGCAGCGACGCATGGGGAAGCGAGCCATCCGGCGGGTCGGTGATCGACAAGCGCTAGGCAGGCCACTCTACCGGGCCAAAGGCCCTACGGTAAACGGTACCTCGTACCTGGTACCGGGTACGAGGTACCGTTTACCGCTGTGGCGTTCTGCCCGGCCTCCCGACCGTCGTGTAGTACACCGGCACTCCTACCAGAATCCCCCCCAGCACCGCCAGCGTCGGCCAGCGTGAGCTCGGGTCGATGATCGCGTTCACGAGCAGGAACAGCGTCGCGAGGATGAACAGCGCCGGCACGACCGGATAGAGCGGCGTGCGGAAGGGTGGATCGTAGGACGGGCGCTTCCGGAACACGAAGATCGCCGCCACCGCCAGCGCGTAGAACGGCACGATCGCCGTCACGAAGGTGTCGGCGAGCTGCTCGAAGGTGCGCAGCATGACGAACACCACGCCGAGCGCCGCGACGAGCATGATGGAGATGTACGGCGTGCCGAAGCGCGGGTGCACGGCGGCCATCTTCCGGAAGAAGAGGCCATCGTCCGCCATGGCGAAGAAGATGCGCGGCGAGGTGAGTAGTGTGCCGTTGAGCGTCCCGAAGGTGGACAGCATCACCGTCAGGGCGACGAACACCACCCCCGGCAGCCCGATGAGCCGGTTCGCCACGTCGGCGGCGACGAGCTGCGAGTGGCGGATCTCCCCCACCGGCATCACCGCCATGTAGCCCAGGTTCGCCAGCAGGTAGATCACGATCACGGCAGTGGTGCCGATGATGATCGCCCGCGGGAGTGTGCGGCGCGGGTCCTTCACCTCACCGGCGACGAAGCTCAGGTCGGCCCAGCCGTCGAACGCCCACAGCACCGACACCAGGGCGAGGCCGAAGGCGGCGATGTGGAAGGAGCCCTCAGGCACCGCCGGCGTGTAGTGGCCCCCGGTGCGCGGCAGCCCGATGGCGAGCGCCAGCACGATGATGAACAGAAGGCCGCCGTACTTGGCGAGCGTGGTGAGGTTCTGCACCAGCGAGCCCCACTTCAGCCCCACGTAGTTGAACGTGGCCGTGAGGACGATGGCGATGGCGGCGATGTAGTGCACCCAGTCGCTGTACGGCGCCACGCTCGGGTCGTAGCCGAGCACGCGCAGCAGGTACTCGGCGAACGTGGTGCTGATCGCGCCCAGCGAGGCGGCGCGGATCATCGTCAGCTCGCTCCAGCCGAAGAGGAACGCCGGCATCCGTCCCCACCCTTCACGGATGAAGACGTAGGCGCCGCCGGTCTCGGGAAATGCGCCCGACAGCTCGGCAAGGGTGAGCGCGCCGCAGAGGGCGAACAGACCGCCCGCCACCCACACCGCCATCAGCGGGAGGGGGCCGGGAAGCTTGTCGGCGATGCCGGCCGGCGAGCGGAAGATCCCGGAGCCGATCGTCGAGCCGATGAGCACCGCGACGGCGCTCCAGAGTCCGAGCTGCCGCGTGAGCGTCGCGCTGCCGTGCGGGGGAGTGGACGGCCGCGGGGAGGGAATGGTGGTGGTCGCCATGCGCCAAGCTACGTCCGCGTGCGAAGTTCGGGGAGGGCCGGCGCGCCACGATCCGACGTCGACGGTTGATTCCTGCTCTGCCCATGGTGACCTTTCGATGGTTCCACTCGCTGCTGCCTGCTCTGCACCCCAGAATGTCATTCTCCTTCGCCGACGGACTCTTCTGGCTGTCCGTGGCGTGCTGCGCACTCGCCCAGTTCTTCATCATCCGCTCGGTGAGTGCGGCGCGTCGCGCCGCCCAGCCGGCTGCCACGCTGCCGAAGCAGCGCGGCGCGATGGAGATGCTGTGGGCGGTGCTTCCCGCTGTGGGGCTCGCCGTGCTGCTCGTCTTCACCTGGCGCGCCATCCGCGCCGCTGATTCCGCCGCGCCGGCGCCGTCGTCGGTCGAGCGCCTGGGTGACGCGACATGAAGTCGCTGCGCCGCTACGCCTACGCCGTGTTCGGCGTGGCCTGCCTCCATCTGATCTTCGGCGCCATCGTGCGCATCTCCGGCTCCGGCATGGGATGCGGCGACAACTGGCCCAAGTGCTACGGCCACTGGTTCCCGCCGATGAACCGGCCCGACTTGATCATCGAGGTCACGCACCGGTATCTCGCGTCCATCCTGCTCCTCAGCCTCATCGCCCTCCTCGTCGCGGCGTGGAACCGCCGCAACGATCCCGACGTCGGTGGCCGCGGAGGAGTGCTGCGCGCCGCGGGGCTCGCCGTGGCGCTCGGCTTCAGCGCCGCCATCCTCGGCGCGATCACGGTGAAGCTGGGCAATGCGCCCCTCGCCACCGTCGCGCACTGGACGGTGGCGATGAGCCTCGTCGCTGCCGTCGTCGCCACGGTGATCCGCGCCGGCGGGCTGGGTGGCGAGAGCGCCCGGCTCGGCGACACCGTGCCGTCGGTGGCACGCTCGGCATTCGGTGCCGCCGGGCTGGCGCTCGTCGTGGTGGTGATGGGCGGGCTCACGGCCAAGGTGCCGGGCGGCTCGGTAGCGTGTCTCGACTTCCCGCTGTGCGGCGCCAACCCGCAGGTGGACCCCAGCGCCGTGCACGTGCAGCTCACGCATCGCGTGATCGCCGTGCTGCTCATCCTCCACCTGCTCGGCATGTTGATCGCCCAGCGCCGGAAGCAGGTGGCGCCGGTCGTCCGGCGCGCGCTCGTCGTGGCCTTCTCGCTCGGCATCCTGCAGCTCGTCGTGGCTGGCGCGATGATCGGGATGCGACTGCCCCCGGTATTGCGCTCGCTGCACGAGGCCACCGGCGTGAGCATCTGGATTGCCACCTTCGCCCTCGCCTATCTCGCGCGCATCGCCAGCGGCGGCGCGGCGGTGGGCGCCCGCCTCCGCCGGCCGGTGTCGCCGCTGGTGGAAGCCGAAGAGGCGAATCCGGCGCTCGTGCAGAAGCGCGCACCGCGGATGTCGCACTCCGTGGCGGTGATCGTGGCCCGGGGAGCCGACGTTTGAGCGACGTGGTCGTTCAGCCGGCCCGGCCGAGTGCGGCGCGGGACTTCATCGCGCTCACCAAGCCGCGCATCATCTCGCTGCTGCTGGTGACGACCATCGCGCCGATGTACGTGGCCGGCCATCCGGACTGGCGGCTCGTGGTCGCCGTGTTCATCGGCGGCTACCTCATGGCCGGCGGCGCCAACGCGGTGAACATGTACATCGACCGCGACATCGACGACGTCATGTCGCGGACGA
>CAMLIU010000190.1 GCA_946479995.1 uncultured Gemmatimonadota bacterium
CCCGCTCCTCGGTGGGATCCTCGCCGGTGAGCCGCGCTTCCTCCAGCAGGTGCCGCGCGTTCTGCTGCGCGAGGTCCACCAGATCGCGCCGCGGCCCGCGCTGCGGAACGTGGATCTTCGTCCGCTCCAGCGACTCTTCCACGACTCCGCGCTCGGCGACGTCGAACGGAAGGACGAGCTCCTGCGCGCGTGCCTCGAGGAGCCGGTACGGACCAGCGAGGTACGTCTCGAGCACGCTCGCGTCTTCCTCCCCGTCGATGTTCTCCACGAACTGGTGATCGCGGGCGAGCAGCTTGCCCGACCGGATGCGCAGCAGCGCGATCACGGCGTCGTCGCCGTCGCGCGCGTAGCCGATCACGTCGCGGTCGCCCCCTTCCACTTCGGCCACGACGGTCGGCTCCTCCATTCGCTCCAGGTACAAGAGCGCGTCACGCAGCTGGGCGGCACGCTCGAAGTCGAGCGACTCGGCGGCCAGCGCCATCCGTTCGCGCACCTTGCGAATGATCTGGTCGGGCTTCCCCTCGAGGAACTCCAGCACCTCGTCGATCATCACGCGGTACTCCGCCTGAGTCTGCGCGAAGATGCACGGCGCCTTGCACCGCCCGATGTGGAAGTCGAGGCAGGCGCGCTCCGGCATCTGCGCCGGCATGTCGAAGTTGCACGAGCGCACCGTGAACAGCCGGCGCACCACGTCGAGCGCGCGCCGCATGGCGCCGACGTCCGTGTACGGGCCGAAGTAGCGCGCGCCGTCGTTCTGGAGCCGGCGCGTGACCCACATCCGCGGAAAGGGCTCCTGCACCGTGATCTTGATGTACGGATACGACTTGTCGTCGCGGAGCGCGATGTTGAACCGCGGGCGGTACTCCTTGATCAGGTTCGCCTCGAGGATCAGCGCGTGGGCCTCGGTGGGCACGACGATCGTGTCCAGCGCGACGGCCTGTTGCATCAGCGCCCGCGTCTTCAGGCTCTCCCGGTGGTCCGTTGCGACGTAGCTCCGCACGCGCGAGCGGAGGCGCTTGGCCTTGCCCACGTACAGCACCTTGCCGTTCCCGTCCTTCCACAGGTAGACGCCGGGAGACTCCGGCAGGTGCGGGATCTTGTCGAGGATTTCGGCTGGATACTCCATCGTCCTGATTATACCCGCCGGCCATCTCCCCCGTTCACGTCAGCGTCGCGCGCGCGCGACGAGCCCCTTGGCCTCCGGGACACCGAGCGCGAGCGTGGCAGCCCCGTAGACGATGCCGAACGTGACGATCGCCGCCGCGCCACGCACCAGCTGGTGTCGCGGAGAAATGAGGAGCATCAGGCCGTAGCCCGCCGCAGCCGACAGCAGTGACGCGGCCCAGAGGCGGACCAGCAATGAGCGTGCGATCCCCGTACGCCCGATCCGGCGTGTCAATGCACGGCGCAGGAGCAGGAATTCCACCCACCCCGAGATGCCCGCCGACGCCGTCAGCCCTGCCGCCCCCGTCCATGCGGGCAGTGCGAGCAGCCGTGGCAGCGGGAACGCGAAGAGATATCCCAGCGCGCCCGTGAGGATCACGCGGACGATGGCGAACCACAGCGGTGTGCGGGTGTCACGCAGCGCATAGAAGGTGGACGAATACAACCGACCCAATGCACTCGCCACGAGGCCGATGGCCGATCCGCCGAGGATCGCCCACGTGCGGAGGCTGTCCACTCTGGTGAATCGCCCGTGCTGCAGCAGGACGCCGGAGATCGCTTCCCCGAGCACGAGGAATCCGACTGCCGACGGCACGACGAAGAACGCCACCCTCGGCATCGCGGCATCGAGTCGCTTGCGCAGGCGGGTGAAGGCTTCCTCGCCGGTGCTCGTCTCGCGGGACATCTCCGGCAGCTCGGCCGCCGAGATGGACATACCGAAAAGGCTGATGGGGAGGAGATAGATGGTCTGCGCGTTCTGCAGCAGCGTCACGATGCCGTTCGCGGCGATGAAGCTCGCCATGTAGGTGTCGATGAAGCCGCTGATCTGCACCACGCCCCGGCTGACGAAGGCGGGCACGAAGTTGTGCAGCACCTCACGCACCGGCGGGAAGCCATAATCCGGCGCGAAGCGCTTGTGCGAGAGCAGCCTGAACACCGACGGCAGCTGCACTCCCATCTGTAGCACGGCGCCAAGCACGGAAGCCCAGGCCAGCACCACCGCCAGCTCCACTTCGTGCACGCGGGGCCCGAAGCCGAGAAGCGCCGCGATCATCGCCACGTTCCAGAACACCGGGGCCACGTAGGAGAGGAAGAACCTCCGGTGGCTGTTAAGGATCCCGAGGCACCACGCGCTCATCACGAAGATGCCCGCGCCCGGGAAAAGAATGCGCGTAAGGCGAATGGTGAGGTCCAGTGTCTCGCCCGTGAACCCGCCCACGACCAGCTTCACGACGGTCGGCGCGAACACGATGCCGAGCAGGACGATGACCGAGATGATCAGCGCCAGCAGCGAGGCCACGGCGCCGGCGATGCGGTCCGCCTCGTCCTCCTCATGCCGCGCCAGCGCATTCGCGTACACGGGAATGAACGACGCCGAGAGCGCCCCTTCGCCGAACAGGTTCTGGAGGAAGTTGGTGATCTTGAACGCGCCATTGAACGCGTCGGACACCCAGTTTGCCCCGAGAAAGGTGGCGATCAGGCTCTGGCGCAGCAGACCGAGCAGGCGCGAGAGAAAGATGCCCGCCCCGATGAGCGCCGAGCTCCGGCCCGTCGTCGGTCGCCCGCCTGCGATGGGAGGTGCCTTGGGCTCCATGGTCGTCTCGCTCATCCCACCTTTCCGGACAGCAGTGATCGGGCGTGCAGGCCAGCGGCGTCACGCATCTCGTCGAGCAGCGACAGTCCCTGCCGGGCGAGGATCGGGATGGGATTGAGCACGCGTTCCTGGGGCTTGCCGCGTGGACGCAGGGAGGCGCGCAGCGTGGCGACGTCGGACATGAGGGCGCGTTCGCGGCGCTTCACGGCTGCCACCACGCGCCGCTCCAGCCGGTCCGCGCGGTGCATCATGGCGCCGGCGGCCCCCTGCACCGCGCGCTCCAGATCCAGCGCCTCCGCGCTGCGGCGCATCCACTCCGGCAGCGAAGCCAGCGCCTCGCGCAGGCGCGCCAGCGCTCCGGTCACATCGGCATCGAGTGCACCGCGCGCGAGGCGGGACTCCAGCGCTCCCTCGGTCATCAGGTCCTGCTCAGTCGCGTCGAGCCGTTGCATCAGTTCCTCCACCTGCGGCTCGACGAGGGTACACGACCATCGCGGCACGGCGATGGGCTGCTCCAGCGACAAGGCCGACGCTACCGGTGTGACTTGCGCGAAGTACGCCAGCTCACCCGGCCCCGCCACGTATGCCACGGTCGGAAGGACCTCATGCTCTACCACCGGTCGCAGCAGGACGTTGGGCGTCAGGCGGCTGCCGTCCTCGACCTGCTCGCCGACCGCGAGACGGCGCTTCACTGTCCCATCACGCGCGAAGACGAGGCTCAGCCCCGGTACCTCTTCCACCTGAGGCTCGAAGCCCGCCGAGCGGATCGCTGCCCCACGCTGGCGCAACGCCGACTCGATCGACGGCGCCGCGGCGAGCGCGCTCCTCAGCACCGCCTCGCTCGCCGCCCAGACGGCATCGTGGGAGGCGTCCAGCACGGGCATGCCGAGCGGCTCGAGCAGCCCTCGCATGAGCCGCACGAAGGCGCTGCCCACCGTTGCCGAGTGTCCGCTCGCGTAGGCCGCGCGTACGAGCTCCAGGGGCCGCGGGTCCGATGCGCTGCCGGATGCGGCGATGAGCCACTCGATCTGCACCCGGAGATCGCCGAGCGGGGCGAGCGACATCGGCGTTCCGGCCGGCGGCGCCTGCGCCGCACGTAGCAGCTCCAACCCGCCCTGGCGCGCCACCGCGGTGTTCGACGCTTCGGCGAAGTCGGCGTCATCAGTGGCGGCCCAGAAGATCGGTACCGTCGGGATCCCCGTCGCTTCCTCGAGCGCGTCGGCGAAGGCGATCGCGCTTACCGCCTTGCTCACCGTGTAGATCGGCCCGCCGAACAACCCGGGCTGCTGGCCCGTCGTCACGACCACGCCGTTCGCGGCGATGACGCGCCGCAGCCGAGCGCTCGCCGGCCCGGACGCCTGCAGCGCGGGCTCGAGAGTGCGCCAGACACTGGCCCATTCGCGCTCGGCGATGCGAGCTTCCGATCGCGCCCGCCAGGCGTCGGCCGTGGACGGCACTCGAGCGGTCCACTCCAGCGGCGTGCGCCGCTCCTGCAGCGCGCGGGAGAGCGGGCTGCCACCGAGCGGCTCGGTGACGATGCGAACGTCGGTCATGGCCGGTGCACCGCGCGCGTGCGTCGACCGGAGGTCGCAGGACGGGAAGGCAGGATCACTTGTGGTAGGGTTCACCCCGTGCAATGGTGCCGGCGCGATAGAGCTGTTCGGCGAGCACGAGTCGCGCAAGCTCGTGCGGAAGCGTCCACGGCGCCATCTGGATGGTGCGCGTAGCGCGTTCTCGCACCGCGTCGGGGAGCCCGAACGCGCCCCCGATCACGAACGCAAGATCCTGCGCGTGATCTCTCGCGTCGGCGAGCAGGGTGGCGAACTGCGCCGAGGTGAGGCGGTCGCCCCGCTCGTCGCAGGCAACCAGTCGTGCCGACGAGGGCACGCGCTCGAGCAGCCGCGCTCCCTCCCGCGAGCGGACGTCGGCGGCGTTCACGCCGCGCCCGCTCGTTTCACGAATCTCCGCGACCTCGAGCGGCCAGTACCGAGCCGCCCGGGCCTCGTAGTCCTCGATCGCCGCCGCGAGGTGCCGATCGCGCGGCTTGCCCACGACGGCGACCACGAGGCGCATG
>CAMLIU010000191.1 GCA_946479995.1 uncultured Gemmatimonadota bacterium
AGAAGATGGATCAGCTGGCGGGAGTGCTCGGGCACGAGATCGGACACGTGGTGCGGCGGCACTCGATCAAGCAGATGCAGCAGCAGCAGGGCGCGAATATCGGCGTCACGCTGGCCTGCGTGCTGACGAGCATCTGCAACAGCCAGGCGAGCCAGGCGGCCATCCAGGTGGGCGGCACGGCGCTGTTCGCCAACTTCAGCCGCAAGGACGAAGCAGAGGCGGACGAGGAGGGGGTGCGCAACGTGATCCGCGCCGGCATCAGCCCGCAGGGGATTCCCGAGATGTTCCAGATCCTGATCGACGAACGGGACCGGAATCCCTCGGCGGTGGAAGGCTGGTTCGCCACGCACCCGCTGGAGGAGGATCGCATCGCCGACACGGAGAAGCTGATCTCGAGCTACGATCCGGCGATCCTGCGCTCACTGACGGTGGACTCGCGGAACTTCCAGGTCTTCAAGAACCGCGTGAAGGCGCTGCCGCCGTCGCCGGTACCGCGCGGCTAAAGGGCAACCGAAGTAGCGCGTACTTCGTACCACGTATCAGGACCGACGGGCTGCGCTCTCCAAGGCGCGGCCCGTTCCTTCTTGCGGACGATCTGGTGAAGTGCAGAAAAGCGAGAGGAGCGGAATAGGCCGGCTCTGAACTACGGAACGGCAGGCTTCCCTCCCCTGCTCCTGAGGCTCCAGGCACCGTGCAGGGTCCCGAGGCCGTTTCAATCCATTCAGTGATTCTATGGCTGCAGAAGCTGGACCTCGGTGCGCGGAACAACGATCACGAGCGGAGCAGATCCTGCCGTTCCAGGCCGTTTATCCGGCCTTTTCCGCTCCCCCGCTTTTTCAGAAAGCCTGAATGCCGAACGGGCCAGCCACTCATTGAAATGGCCAGCCTCCTGGGTCCTGATACGTCGTACGAAGTACGAGCTACTTCAGTTGCCCTTCAGGATGCCCACCCACCTCTCCACCAGCGACTCGAACCGCTCCGCGACGAGCTTCGTCGTCTCGATTACCTCGGCGTGCGAGAGCGGATGTGGCGAGATGCCCGACGCGAGATTGGTGATGCAGCTGATGCCGGCGACGCGCATGGCGAGCGTGCGGGCGACGATCACCTCAGGGACTGTGGACATCCCCACCGCGTCGGCGCCGATGATGCCGAGCATGCGCACCTCGGCAGGCGTCTCGTAGGTCGGCCCGAGCAGGCCGCCGTACACTCCTTCCACGAGCGGCACGCGAAGCGCCGCCGCGACATCGCGCAGCTGCTGCGCGAGCGCTGCATCGTACGGCTCGCTCATGTCCGGGAAGCGGACGTCGCCCGGCTCGAGCGCGCCGACGATGGGGCTGCGGAACATGAGGTTCAGGTGGTCACGGATGAGCATCAGGTCACCCGCCCGGAAGGTGCGCCTGATGCCGCCAGCGGCGTTGGAGACGAACAGCGTGCGCACGCCGAGCGCGTGCAGCACGCGCACCGGGAAGCCGGCCAATGCTGCGTCGTGTCCCTCGTACATGTGGAATCGGCCGGCGAGGGTGACGACCTGGCGCCCACCGAGCTTACCGACCATGAGCTTGCCAGCGTGCCCTACGACCGTGGCGGTCGGGAAGCCGGGAACCTCGGCGAAGGGAATGACGACCGGATCGACGATGCGCGCAGCGAGGCCGCCCAGGCCCGAGCCGAGGATGATGCCTGCCGCAGGTTCAATGGTACCGACCCGCTGGCGAATCATGTCGGCGGCACGGGCAGCAGCCGCGGCACCGTAGTTCCCTCCCCCGCTCGGCATTTCGCGGCTCATGCGACCGACTCCCGCAGCGCACGGATCTCCGCTTCCGCTTCAGCGACGAGCTTCACGCGCTCGTCGTGCGGCAGGAAGGCGCTCTCGAAGCCGTTGATCGCCACGCGCGACAGCTCGTCGAAGGAGAACGCCAGCTCGTCGGCGGCATGGACGTACTCGTCGGTGAGGGTGACGCCGCTCATGAGGCGGTTGTCGGTGTTGAGCACCACGTTGAGGCCGCGATCGTAGTACTCGCGGAACGGGTGTGCGGCGTACGACTCGGCGGCGTGCGTCTGCACGTTGCTGGTGAGGCAGATCTCCAGCGTGATCCGGTGGTCGTTGCAGTAATCGGTGAGCTCGATGTCCTCGATGAGGCGGGTGGCGTGGCCCACGCGATCGGCGCCACAGACGTGCACCGCCTGGCGAACCGAGTCCGCCCCGTCGCCTTCCCCGGCGTGACAGGTGCACGAGAGATCGTGGCAGCGCGCGTACTCGAAGGCGCGCGCGTGCAGCCGCGCGGGATGCCCAAGCTCTCCCCCTGCGAGGTCGAACCCCACGACGCCGCGGTGCTTGTACGCCACGGCCAGCTCGGCGAGCTCGTGCGAAATGGACGGCGACATCGCGCGCAGGGCACAGATGATGATGCGTCCGCGCACGCCGAGCTCCCGCTCGGCCCGCTCGAGGCCGCGCAGGGGTGCCTCCACCGCCTGCTCCAGCGAGAGTCCACGCCTGACGTTGAGCACCGGCGCGTAGCGCATCTCGATGTAGCGCACGCCGTCGCTGGCCGCGTCCTCGGCGAGCTCGTAGGCGATCCGCTCGAGCGCCGGCTCCGACTGCATCACGGAGAGGGTGATCTCGAAGCGCTCGAGGTATTCCTCCAGGTTGCGCGCGTCGCGCACGACCATGTACTCGCGCAAGGCGTCGGCATCGTGGGCGGGCATGGTGAGCCCCTGCTCGCGCGCAAGATCGAGCATTGTCTGCGGACGGAGCGAGCCATCCAGGTGACAGTGCAGCTCCGCCTTCGGCAGGCGGCGCAGCAGCTCGCGATCGATGCGGGCTTCCCTCATCGCGCGCCGGTGGCAATGAGGCGACGATCGGCCGGGGCGCGGACCGGCTGCGGGAGGGTCTTCAGGTACTCGATGAACGCGTCGAGGTCCACCATGGGAAGGACTTCGCTCTTCAGCGCGCCCGCCTCGAGACCGAGACCATCACCGCCGGTGGCGAGGAAGTCGTTGAGGATGATGGTGTAGCGTCCATCGGGACGAATGCTCGATCCGTCCGGGAGCCTCGCGCTGATGATGCGCGAGCCCGGGGCGGCCGTGGAGTCGTAGGTGACCGTTACGCCACTCACGTGCACGTTGGGCCGCTTGCCGACGAGCTTCTCCAGGTAACCCTGCAGTGCGCTGCCGGTGACGGTGAGGCGATAGAGCACGTTGCCGAACGGCTGGATCTCGAACAGCGAGCCGTAGGTGGCCGGCCCGGCGGCGAGGTTGGCGCGGATGCCGCCGTTGTTCATCACCGCGACGTCCCCCTTCCCTTCGACGCGCATGGCATCAGCGATGAGGTTGCCGAGGGGATACTCGGTGCCGCTGCGGATGTAGCCCGCGGCGATGGTGGCCACCGGCTGGTCGACGATGGAGGCAACGCGGCTGACGGCACGGTGCACGAGCTGCGCGGTGGCGGAATCGGCGGCGAGGGTATCGGGCAGCACGTCGTACACGTGATGGCTGCTCAGCCCCGGCCCGAGGTCGGTGACGCCGAACGCCGTGCCGCTGGAGCGGGACTGGATGACGGGGATGCCGCCGACCGTCGCGTCCACCAGCGAATGGGTGTGGCCGCTCACGATGGCGTCAACGGGTTCATGCAGCGCGCGGGCGAAGTCGATGATCTCGCCGTTGCAGTTAGCGGCGCCATCGCGGTCGCAGAAGGCGCCGGCGTGGGCGACGACGACCACATAGTCGGCACCGCGATGGCGGAGGTCGCGCGTCAGGCTGTCCACCACGGGCACCGGATCCACGAAGCGCAGGCCGGTGACGTTCGACGCGCGGGTGGTGGACGGCGTGCTGACGGTAGCCACGCCGATGACGCCGATCTTGAGGGCGCCGCGCGTGACGAGGGTATCGTCGCGGATCCACGGGACGTCGCGCCCCTGGGCGTCACGCACGTTGGCGGCGAGCAGGGCGTACTTCGCCTCGCGCATGCGGGCGCGCAGCGAGTCCTGCCCCCAGTCGAACTCGTGGTTGCCCACCGCGCCCGCGGCGTAGCCGAGCTGGTTGAACAGCTCGACCATCGGTCGGCCGAAGGCGAGGTTCGACGCCGGCGTCCCCTGGAACTCGTCGCCCCCGTCGAGGAGGATCACCTCGCAGGCCGGCGACACGCATCCCTGTCTTGCGCGGGCGATGGCGGTTGCCAGGTAGGCGGCACCGCCGCGCAGGCGGCCGCTCGCGTCCGGGCGCGGCTCGAGGGCGCCGTGCAGGTCGTTCGTGGATATGATGCGGAGCCGCGGCAGCGGGCGCGACGCGAGCACGGCGGAGGTGTCGCGACGAGCCGCGGCGCCACCGATGGGGTGGGCATCCTCGCGGTTCGTGCGGTGCATCTCGCGATATAGCGAGGCGACCGCCGACGGTGGCACGATCTCCCAGTTCTTCGTGAAATAGTCGGAGGGAGAGACCACGCCGCGCCGGCGCACCTCGTCAATGAGGAGCTGCCGGATGTCCTGCTGCTTGTCGTAGACCACGGGCGCGCCGCTCAGCATCGAGTAGCCGCCACCACCGGTCTGTCGATAATTGTTGAGCGCGAGGGTGAAGGAATCCGTCGCGGCGACCGGACGGTCCTTGAACTCGAGCCTGGTCACGCGCGCGCCTGCCGGCTTCGAGAGGTCCAGGGTGTAGTCCACACCCGAGACGATGTCGAAGTTGAAGCCGGGGAACTCCGGATCGATGCTCACCTGGCCGCTGGGCGAGGTCACGTAGTAGCGCGCGCTCTGCTCCAGGTAGGCCCGCAGCTGCGCACCGGAGATGCGCACGGCACGGAGCGTGTTGTCGTACGGA
>CAMLIU010000192.1 GCA_946479995.1 uncultured Gemmatimonadota bacterium
CGCGGCGGACCAGGCGACGACCGGGTCGGCGCTCATCCCGCAGCCGCTATTCGCCGCTCGTGAGGAGCAGCGTGCACGCCGCCATGCGCGGATTCCGCAGCACGACGCCGGCCACCGTGGCCGGGCTGACGAAGAGCGACTGCATCGGGCTCGTCGCTGCCGATATGGCCGCCACCGACGGCATCCTCGTCTGCAGCTCGATCAAGGCACGCTCGGACGGATAGCGCGCGAGCGCGTCACGCGATCGCTCGATCGCGCGCTTGACCTCGTCGTCCTGGCCGAACAGCAGCCCGCGCACGCTGGAGCACTGCACGAGCGACAGCGCCCGCACCGCCTCGAATCGCTCCGGGCGCGGCACGGTGGGATCGGCCAGCTCGGCGAGCAGGTGGCGACGCACCTCGTCGGGCGACGGATGTGCGCGAGCGACCGCGCTCCCCCGCCGGAACGAGCCCTTCGTCGGCGCAGCGAGCTCCGGCAGGCTGGCGCGCGGGTCGTGCTCGATGACGTAGAACCGTTGCAGCGCGCTGCGCCCGGTTCCGACGATCACCGTGCCGATCAGCTCGTCCAGCGTGGTGGTGCCGTTGTCGATGAGGGCGAAGCCGAACGAGACGATGGAGCGCAGCGCCTGCTCGGCCTCACGCGGCTGGCCGATGGCCATGTAGTACGCCGCCCGCGCGACGGCGGCCTGTGCGAGCTCCTTGCTCACGCGATACGCGGGAAGCGGCCGCTGCTCGGGCAGTGCGTCCGGATCGAAGGGCAGCCGCAGCTGCCCGCCGAGCATGTCCACTGCCGGCGCGCGGGCCACGAGGTCGAACGTCTGCCACACCGGCGATTCGGCAAGCTCGCGCAGGTACGCCAGCTCGCGCGGGCTGAATCCCGCTACGGAGGCGTCGAGGATCGTCATGCTCCATGGACCGTTGTCCACGTTCGAACGCGCGGTCCTGAACATGTCCGGCGTGAGCTTGCCGGTCCGCCACGGTAGCACCGGCCGCACGGCCGGCACGATGGAGGCGAACGGGGGACTCGGCGAGCGGCGGTACTGCAGCTCGTTCAGCGCCTGCCCGGCCTGCAGCGGCGTGATGGATGGATCACGCGCCACGGCGAATGCGCGCATCGGCTCCGCCACGACCTGTACACGTTCCCTGACGTTCGTGCCGGAACTGTACAACAATCCAGCCAGGAAGTCGCCGCGCACCGCGACCACCATCACCGGCACCGCCGCCATCGCCACCGCGCCGATGAGGGCATTGCGGAGGAGCCGCAGCGCTGACGCGACCCACGGGCGCCCGGTGCGCTCCTGCGGTGCGACGCGCGGCACGGCGCCGCTCACCCGCATCGGCATCTGCTCGGCGCGCGGGATGCCGAACCCGTCGGCCACCACCGGCTCGCGCTCCTGGAACCATTGTCGGCGCATCGGCTACACCGGCGTGGGTTCGACCAGCCGCGGAAAACGGAGCGACGCGTCGATCTCCGCCCGCGCCGCCACCATCCGCTCGATCTCGTCCGACACCTCCTCGGCGAGGCCGATGTGCGTCGTCAGCCCCTCGACCTGCGCCGAGCCGGCGTGCAGGCGCAGCAGGTTGAGGCGGATGGTCTCCAGCGCGCCCACCGCGGCTGTCAGTCGGTCGTGCACCGCGTCGCGCTCTTCGCGAAGCCCTTCCACGTCTTCGCTGTCAGTGCGACGCTGCTGCATCTCGATCGCTGCGTTGAGCTCCTCGTGGCGGACGCGAAGCACCTGCGCGGCGCGCTGCAGCCGGTCGAGCAGCGCCGGCACGTCACCGAGCGCCTGGCGCGCCTGCTTCGGCAGGCGCTCGTAGAGCTGCTCGGCGGCGAGGCTGAGCGAAAGCTCCGTGGCGCGATGCGTCATCGCCTGCGCCACCGGCCTGCTGCCGCGCAGGCGACGCGCCAGCGAGAAGGCGAGGCGGCCGAACTTTCCCATCCACACCTTCGACCAGAACTCGGTGTCGATGTCGCGACGCGACTGCACGAGCGAGAGATAGGTGGTGCCGGTGAGGACGCCGACGGCAAGCGACATCAGCGTGGCCGAAAGTGCGACGTTGGCGACACGGACGTGGGACGAGACGAAGCCAACGGCGACGACGGGGATCGCCACCGCGGTGAACGACAGCGCCACGCGCGCCACACCGCCGAGGAGCCGTTCGAGGACGCGCGGTCCGCTGCGCTCCACGGCGCGCTCCTCGCGCGCATTCTCCAGCTCCGTGCGGAACGCCGGCCCGAGGTCGGCGTGGGCGAAGCCGAGTCGCAGCAGCCGCCGCGCCGAGAGCACGGCGAAGGCGGCGGGCGCGAGCACGACGCCGGCGGCGAACGCAGCGAACCCCGCGCTCATGTTGATGGAGGCGGAGAGCACGGTGGACGCGACGAGCAGCGCCGCCGAGTAGACGAGCGTGCCGCCGCCATCCATGCGGCCGTTGCGCTTCACGAACGCGCGCAGTGCAACGGGCAGCGCGCGCCGCTGCTCGATCGCCCCACCAAGCTGCTCGGCGAGCGCATCGGCGCTCGCCGGCCGGTCGCCCGGCTCCTTGGCGAGGCACTGGTCCACCAGCGACGCGAGCTTGCGCGGGACGGAGAGGCCGAGCGAGGCGAGTGGCGCCGGATGCTCAGTCACCTGGCGGGCGAGGACCTCCGTCGCACTGCGACCCTCGAAGGGTGGACGACCGGCGAAGGCATAGAACGCCGTGGCACCGAGCCCGTACAGGTCGGAGCGCGCGTCGACGTCGCCACCGAGCGCCTGCTCGGGGCTCATGAACTCCGGTGTGCCGCGCACGCCGTCGCCGTCCGCGTCGCCGGCCACCGCCGCGATGCCGAAGTCGGCGACGAGGGCGCGCCCTGACGACGCCTCGATGAGGATGTTGTCCGGCTTCACGTCGCGATGGACGACGCCCATGCCGTGTGCGTAGCCGAGCGCCCACGCCACCTCGCGCAGCATGCGCACGCCGTCGCTGGCGGACACCGGGCCACGGGTGCGCACGCGTTCGGCCAGCGTCTCTCCCTCCACGTACGACATGACGTAGAAGACGAAGCCGGCGACCTCGTCCACCGAATGGATGGCGACGATGTGCGGGTGCGACAGCCGCGCGGCGAGCCGCGCCTCGCGGAGGAAGTGCTCGCGGAGCCGGGGACGCTCGGCCTTTTCCGGCGGGAGGAGCTTGATGGCGACGAGGCGATCGAGGTGCACCTCGTGCGCGAGGTAGACGACGCCCATGCCGCCTCGGCCGAGCTCGCGCACGATGGAGTAGCGACCGGCGAGGGCGAGCTGGAAGGCGAGGAAGAGCGCGTCGGGAGCGCCGGCAGCAGGCATGCGGGGCCTATCGAGGGGGATACATACAGGACGGCCCCCTCGGGGCGCAGGCAACGCGATGCGCTCGGCTTCTCCGTCGCCGGCTCAGTACTCCGGCGCGCGATGCCTCATGACGAAGGTGCCCGTGTAGTACCGATGCTGGCAGCAGTTGACGGAGGTGATGGCCGTGATCCGGCCGGAGATGCTGTCGCCGGCGATCCATCCGCTGTAGTCGATCCACGCCGGGCCGGTCATCGTCGCCTCGAAGGCGAGGCTGTCCCTCCCGATCCGGTTGACGTTCGCCGGACTGACGGAGAACTGGGCCGTCGTCGGCGAGCACGAAGTCCCGCATTCACCCACCCGCAGCATGGCACTCAGCACCGGAAGGACGAACTCCGGTGTTGCGCCGCGGATCGTGTCTCCGAGAACGACAGTGCCGGCGAGTGTCCCGGTCGTGTTGACGACCGTCGTGTCGTGGCAGTCGGGCGGCATACCGTTCGACGTCGTCGTGCAGGAATCGGTGTACGTGAGCGAGTCGAGCACGGTGGTCAGGTCCCAGGTCCCGGCGAGCGTGTGAGGGATCGGACGCGGCCCGGTCGAGTCCGCGCACGCGACGCCAACGCCAAGGAGCATCGCGCCACCGAGCGCGAGCAGGTTACGAGCTGAGAGTCTGTTCACGAGTGATTTCAGGAAGAGGAGCTCTATGCGAGATACCGCACCCGATCTCGCGTCCCGCGCGCGAGGATGCCGTACGATTGCGGCTCGACGACATGGTAATTACTTTATGCCACAAAGCGCTTGGCGGCCGGCGACACGCACCGGCTGGAACGATACCCCCTCCTGCGAGGTCGGAGGCGATGATGCGGAATCTGCTGCGTCGTGCTCGCGGTGCAATCGGGATGGGCTTCGCCTGGGCGGTCGCGTGGGGCCTCGCGGGCGTCGTGATGGCGGTGATCACAGGTTTCACGGCTGACGTCCCGTTCCCGCTCTTCTTCGCCCTGCTCGGCTTCATCGCCGGCGTCCTCTTCTCCGTCGTCCTCGCGCTCACCACGCGCAAGCGCAGCTTCGACGAGATGTCGCTCCCGCGCTTCGCGACGTGGGGTGCCGTCGGCGGGATCGTGCTGTCGGCCCTCTTCACGCCGGCGGCCTCGCTCGAAGGGATCGACGTGCTGATGGTCGCTTCCATCTTCGTCCTCGCGTCCGCGGCCTGCGCCACCGGCTCGCTCGCTCTGGCGAGGCGGGCGACGCGGCACGAACTCCCCGGGTACGGGGGTGACGCCATCGAGGAGATCCGCGATCGCGAGGTGCGACAGCTGCGCTGACGCTCGGCGCTCGCCTACGCTCCCCGCGCCACCCTCGGCTGTACGCCGAGCGCCACCACGGCCCCGCCGAGCAGCCCGCCGAAGTGCGCCCAGTTGTCGATCCGCGGGTCGAGGGAGCCGATGAAGATCGTGTACGCCGCCCAACCGGCGAGCACGAGCCCGATCTCCTTGTTGCGCACGTGATAGATGCG
>CAMLIU010000193.1 GCA_946479995.1 uncultured Gemmatimonadota bacterium
ACAACCGCGGTAACAATGGGAACAACGGTAACCGCGGAAACAGCGGCAACTACGGCAACTACGGCAACAACGGCAACAACGGCAACAACGGCAACTACGGCAACAACGGCAACAACGGCAACAACGGCAACAACGGCAATCATTACGGCTGGGAGAACGGCAACAATGGCCGCCGCAATGGCAACTCGAATGGCAACGCCAGCTCCAACGGCAATGGCAATTCGAACGGGAATGCCGCGGATCACCCGCCGGTTAACCAGGGTGGAAACGGCGTCCAGCAACAGGGGCAGCCGCAGGGCAACGCGCCGGCGAATGGCCAGGGCAACGCCAACGGCAACGGCAACGCCCACGGCAATGGGAACGGCAATGCTCAGGGCAACGCCAACGGCAACGCGCAGAACCATGGCGCGCGGCCGGAGTTGCAGCCGGCAAGCACGCCCACCGCTGCGCCCGATTCGACGGCGACGTCGAAGCCGGCCAGCATGAGCGACATCCTTAAGCGTGGGAAGAAGCCGGCGCCAGCGAAGAAGGCGCCGGCCAAGGCGACGGTCAATCGCGCCCCTGCCCCGGACAGCGCAAAGGCACCCGCGCCGATGTGATCATCGGCGCGGGGCGGCACGGGAAGGACGTCAGTGGCGCTTGAAGTACTGGACGTCCTGCTCGTGCTTCTCTGCCGCCTTGCGGGACTTGAAGGTGCCGAGGTTCCGGCGCTTGCCGGTCTTCGGGTCCTTCTTCTTCGAGTAGAGCCGGTATTCGCCGCTCTTGAGCTTGCGGATCATCAGGGCCTCTCGCTGCGAGTGAGTGCGGACACCACCGTGCACGCTCGATGCCGGGAGGCCCGCCGCGTTCACCCCTCCCGCGCGCGGCGCTCCGTCTCGCGATCGAGGATCTCGCGCAGCGCCGCGATCACCGGCGGGCTCGCCGTGTGCTCGCGTCCGTAGCCGAGATTGAACCGGTAGTCGAACTCCGGCGGGTTCTGCCCCTGGGTGTGCTGGAGGATCGTCTCCAGCTTGTCGAGCGCCTTCGCGAGCCGCGCCTCCGGCGTCGCCGCCGCCTCGTACTCGTCCCACAGCGCGATGATCTCGTCGCGCAGCTCCGCCGGCAGCGGTGCGACGAGCTGCACGAGGTCGCGCCGTTCGTCGGCCGCCTTGTGCCCCGCCCCGCTGGACGCGCGTCGCGCCTGCTCCGGCGCGGGGACGTCACCGCCGATCGCCTCGCCGAGGTCGTGCACGATGCAGATGCGCACGAGGCGCGCGAAGTCCACATCGGGGACGCTCGGCGCGAGGACCATCGCCATCAGGCAGAGTCGCCACGTATGCTCGGCGACGCTCTCCTGCTTTCCGCCAGAGGTGTACGCGCTGCGGGTATTGACCTTCAGCGCCTCGGCGGCGCGGAGGAACTCGAGGATGCCGGCGAGGCGTGCATCGCGATCCGCGGACCGGGGCTCGGTCACGCGGCCCCGTGCAGCTCATCGTGGCGCAACCAGCTCTGCAGGAACGCCAGTCCGACGAGCAGCAGCGGTCCCCCGATGAGGGCCACCCACGACGGGTGCGCGCGTGCCCACCAGGTGTAGACCAGCGCGCACCCGATGAACACGACCGCTCCGACCCATTCCCAGCGCCACGACGCGATCACGACGACGAGCAGGACGATCGCGGGAAGCAGATGCATCCCGAAGGCGGGGAGCGACCGCAGCACTCCCCTGCCCGGCTCGAATGCATCGAGCGCGAACACGCCGAGATACGCGCACATCAGGAGGCCGAGCACCCTCGGCGTCCAGAGCATCCATCCATTCACAGATCCGGCCATGGTGCACCTCGCGCTGAGCGGATGTCGGTCACCGTATCGCGCACCGTTCGCGCCGGGAACAAGGAGATTCCCCTGCTGGCGCTCAGGAACCAGTCGCGGCAGCGGCTGCCGCTGCATCACGCCGCTTCTTCTCTGCCGCGGCGTCACCGCTCGTGCTTCCGCCGGCGCGTCGGCTGGTGGCGAGACTCACGAGCCCCCGGCCAGATCCCTTGAGCTCATTGTGCCAGATCACCGACCCGTTCGCCGGATCGAGCCGCCACACTTCGCCGGCGTTCGCCGCAATGAGACTCTCGCCGTCGAAGAAGACGTTCACGTAGTCAGACGAGCGCAGCTTCACGCGCCAGACTTCGTCGCCGGTGCGGTCGTCGAGGGCGATGACGGAATTCCTGATGCCGACGAAGATCAGGACCTGTGGATCGCGGGGCATGGCATTGTCAGATGTCGATCGTGTCGAAGAACAGCAGCGTCACTCCGCCGGTGGCGAAGTTCTGAAGGTCGGCGGCAGTGACCTGACCTTCCGGCGACTCGACCGCCTTCTGGAGGTCGTCCATGGAATCGAAGCGCAGTGTACCGACCCGGTGATACGTGCCGCCCGTGGGCGAGATCACCGGCCCCTTGCTCAACTCGATGGAGCGGAGGCGAGGCATCTTCTGCGCGAGCTCGACGTGCGTCGTCTCATAGTACCGGTCGAACGCGGCGGGGTCCTGCGGTGGCGGGTACAGCGCGACGATGCGAGCCATGAGCGTCTCCTCCTGCACTGGGGGATGTGGCGACGACCAGGTACCGTTCCGGGCGGGAGAAACTGATCGCGGCCGGGATGGGTGCACAAGGGGGAGACGCGCGCGCGGCCTCGAGGGCTCGGCGCGCTCACGTCTCTGTGCTACCTGGTGTCCTTCATCCGCACCGGTGTAACGGAATTCGAGGTGCTGCCCTGCCCGAGCTGTCCCCTCTCTCCGTTTCCCCAGCAATACACTGCGCCGTCGATCGTGAGCGCGCAGCTATGCTGCTGGCCGACCGCCACCTCCATCACCTTCGGCAATCCAGGGACGGCGACAGGCAGCTTCGAACAGACGATGGTGTACGACGAATTGCCGTTGCAGGAGTCCGACGTCGTCGATCCGAGCTCGAAGTCCGTGTTCGATCCCCAGCAGTACACCTGGCCGGTCATCGTGACGGCGCAGGTATGCCATCCACCGGCCGCGATGTGCGAGAAGGTGAGCAGGGTTGCGACGCGTGTCGGTTGGATCTCGTCTGCTTGTGCGCCGGTACCGAGCTGGCCAAATCCGCCCGCACCCCAGCAGTACGCGATTCCTGCCGGTGTCAGCCCGCACATGTGGCGAGCACCTCCCGTGAGCGACGCGAACTGGACCGTTCCGGGAACGAGCGTCGGAGTCGCGTTCGTGGGGGGCTGCTCGTAAGCGAGGCTCATTCCCCAGCAGTACGGGTCTCCGGAGCTCGTGAGGCCGCACGTTCTATATCCCGCTGCGAATATCCGGCTGAACGTCATCGAGCCGCTCACCCGAACGAAGGTGTTCGAGCAACTGGCGCTGTATTCCGGCGCCCCCGGCTCCTCGCATACGTGCGTCACGGTGTCCACGCCAAGCTGCTTGAAATAGTTGTCGCCGGCGCAGTAGACAGCACCGCTCACGTCGAGGGCGCAGGAGCCTTTCGCGCCGACGGCCACGTCGACGAAGTGACCGGATCCGACGTTCACCGGAATCGCGGTGAGGTGGGGCGGAATCCCCTGGCCATCCATACCGTCCCCCAGCATCCCCCACGAGCCGGAGCCCCAGCAAGAAAGCGATCCATCGGTCGCGACAGCGCACGTGTGTCCGCTGCGGCTGTCCTGTTGCTCGTCCGTCGAGACGTTGGTAAATGCTTTCGTGCTCATAATACGGACTGGATGGGATACCGCAGTCCAGATCGGGTAGGCGATCCCGTCGCCCAGCCGTCCCAGCGCGCCCTCGCCCCAGCAGTAGACGGAGCCACCGCGAGCGATGCCGCACGTGTGCACCGTGCCTGCGTCGATGTGCGTGAACACGAGGCGCACGGTGAGGGTAGTCTTGCCGCTCGTCCCTGCGCGGAACGCGCCGGCGGGACCGACCACGGTGGCGACGGCGGAGACGGGAGCCATGGCGCGGGCGTGCAGCAGCCCGCTCGCATCGATACTCGCCGCCGCGGTATCGCTCAACGTCCATGCGAGCATCGCATCAGGTACGACGTTGCCCAGTCCGTCGCGCGCGACTGCGGTGATGCGCAGCGTATCGTCAATCGCGATCGTGTCGGTGCCGGCCGCCCGTGAGAGCTCGATCGAGGTGATCATGCGCTTCGAGTACAGCTGCTTCGACGCGGAGAGCGGTGGTGAGCCAGTGGCCGTCCTGGCACTGACCGCGAAATTGCCTATCCCTACCGTCCGGATGCGCCCACCCGCATCCACGCGGGCGATGGTCGTGTCGCTGCTCGTCCAGAGAATGGACGGAGTGGCAACCGTCGATCCGTTTGCTGCGTGACCGGTGACGCTCGCGGTTGCCGAGTCGCCGGCAACGATGGTATCGCCTGCGATCTCGAGGGTGATGCTCGCCAGCTGTGGCTCTCGGGAGGGACCAGTGCCGTCGCTGCCGCATGCAGACGTGATCAGAATGGAGGAAGCCGCTGTCGTGACGATGAGGGCAGCGGAATAAAGCCGGCGGGCAAGCGACGAGTGGGAAGTCATGTGTTCGGGGGGAGGGTCGGCGATCCGACGGTGGCCGAGTCGCCCTCGAAGATGCCCCGACAACAGCAGACTGGCCAGCGTGAAGAGCGGCATCCTGCCACCCGCTGCGACCTGCCCCTCAGAAAAAAAGGCGGGGGCCTGAGTGTCTTCTCACTCACGCCCCCCCCCGCTTTCACTACTGGCCGGCCCCCGTCACATTCGGTTCACCCGCACTCCGAGAACCCGCACACGTGGCACTTCACGCACCCTTCCGCATACTCGAGCTGCGACCCGCA
>CAMLIU010000194.1 GCA_946479995.1 uncultured Gemmatimonadota bacterium
GCGTGGTGCTCGGCCTCGCCTTCGCCGCGGTGTCGGTGATCATCATCGGCGCGACCATCCGCATGGCCGTGCTGTCGCGGGCGCAGGAGATCTCCATCATGCGCCTGGTAGGCGCGACGGACTCGTACATCCGACGCCCCTTCCTGCTGGAGGGCTTCGCGAAGGGCGTCGCCGGCGGCCTTCTCGCGCTGCTCCTGACCTGGCTGGCGAGCCTGCTCATCAGCCGATACATCGTCGAGACCTCCTTCTTCGACCAGCGCACCGCCGCGCTCGGCCTGCTGTTCGGGGCGATGATCGGCCTCATCGGCAGCGCGATCTCGGTCGGGCGGCACCTGCGCAGCGTCTGATGCGGCGGTCTGCACTGCTGCTCGTGCTGGCGCTGCTCATGCCGGCGGCCGTTCATGCGCAGTCGGCCGACGCGCGCATCCGCGCGCAGCAGCAGGAGCTGGAGCGGATCCGCCGCGAGCGCAGCGCGCTGGAGCAGCGGATGGCGAACCTCCAGGGCAACGTGCACGACCTGCGCGAGGAGATCGACAACCTCGATCGCCAGCGCGAGGCCACGGAACGGGTGCTCGCCACCCTCGACCGGCAGATCGCATCCATCGAGATGGTGGTGGACCAGACGTCGGAGCGGCTCTCCTCCGCGCAGTCGGAGCTGATCGTGCGTCAGGCCACGCTCCAGCGGCGCCTCGTCGAGATCTACAAGCGCGGACCGCTGTACGCCGCGGAGGCGATGCTCACCGCGCGCTCGTTCGGCGAGCTCATCGCGCGGTACAAGTACCTGCACGAGATCGCCCTGCACGATCGCGCCCTCGTACGGGGAGTGGAGAAGCTGCGCGACGACATCGCCCGCCAGCGTGCGGAGCTCGTGCGCCTGCGCGACGCCGTTGCCGACAGCCGGACGGAAAAGCAGCAGGAGGAGGAGCGGCTGGCGCTGCTCACGCAGCAAAGCTCATCGAACCTCGCGAAGGCGCAGCGTTCGACGAAGGAGATCCAGGCCCGCCTGGCGAAGATCCGCGAGTCCGAAGTGCGCCTCACGAACGTCATCGCGACGATCGAAGCGGAGCGCCGCCGGGCGGCGAGCCGCGCCAATGCGCCGAAGGTGGCGAGCACCCTGCGCTCGACGGACGAGGGGCGCCTCGACTGGCCGGTGGACGGCTCCCTGCTCTACCGCTTCGGCCGCGTGGTGAACGCGAACAACACGACCACACGCTGGAACGGCGTCGGCATCGCCGCGCCGGAGGGGGCGCCCGTGAAGGCGGTGGCGCCGGGTACGGTGGTGAGCGTCGGACAACTCGGCACGTACGGGCTCACCGTCATCCTGCAGCACGGTGACGGCGACTATTCGGTCTACGCATCTCTCGCCGCGGCGACGGTCCGCAACGGCGAGACGGTGAAGAAGGGGGAACGAATCGGCACCGTGGGTGTCTCCGATCCCGACCTCAAGCCGCACCTGCACTTCGAGATCCGTCCGAAGGGCCACGCGGTGGACCCGGAGCGCTGGCTGCGCGAACACTCATGAGCACCGTCACCAAGCGCTGCACCGTCTGCGGCCGCTTCCGGGCCTATGACGGCGACGACGCATTCTGCATCGGGTGCGGCCACGAAGGACTCGAGTCCGAGTGCTCGTGCGGCCGCCCCTTCGACTACGCGCTCGCCGAGTCGGGCGACATCCATTGCCCGCGCTGCGGCCGCGTGCAGCGCGGCCGCACCAGCGAGCTGGCCGAGTGAGCGAATCCATCCCCACCCCGAGCGACCTCCTCGGCGCACATGTGAGCGCCGCTGGCGGCGTGCCGGAAGCGCCGCCGCGCGCTGCGGCCATCCGCGCTACCGCGCTCCAGCTGTTCACGAAGATGGCCAACCGCTGGGCGGAGCGGGAATGCGAGGACGAGGAGTGCTCGTCGTTCCGGGAGCGTCTCGTCGCCACCGAGGTGGCGGCGACGATGGCGCACGACTCCTACCTGATCAACCTCGCGAGCCCCGACACGACGCTGCGCGCCCGGTCCATCGCGTCCTTCACGGCCGAGCTGCGCCGCTGTGCGGCGCTCGACCTCGATTACCTGGTGTCGCACCCGGGCAACTACATGGACGAGCGGGAGTCCGGCATCGCGCGCAACGCCGACGCGATCAGCGAGGCACTCGCCGCCGCGCCAGGGCGCACGATTCTCTGCCTCGAGACGACCGCCGGCTCCGGCACGGCGCTCGGCGCCTCCTTCGAGGAGCTGGCAGCGATCATCGAACGCATCGACCCGGCTCAGCGCGAGCGCGTTGGCGTCTGTGTCGACACCTGCCACGTCTACTCGGCCGGGTACGACCTCGTGCAGGACTACGAGGGCGTGCTGCAGCGGTTCGACGACGCCCTGGGCCTCGCGCGGCTGCGCGTGATGCACCTCAACGACTCCAAGACACCGTTCGCGTCGCGGCGCGATCGGCACGAGCTGATCGCCGAGGGCTCGCTGGGCGAGATCCCCTTCCGGCGAATCATGACCGATGAGCGGCTTCGCACCGTGCCGAAGGTCATCGAGACGCCGAAGCTGGACGACGCGACCGCCACCGACACGCGGATGCTGGAGCGGCTCAGGAGCTACACCGCCGGCTGAGCGCTGCGTCCGGCAGCGCGGGCGCGGCGACGCGACCAGAAGAGGAAGACCGGCACGCCGGCGACGAGGAGGAGTGCCCCGCGCAGGGCATTCGAGGGATTCGAGATCACCGCGCCAGCCACCACGTACAGCGCCGCCGCGATGAACAGGATCGGCGTCCACGGAAAAGCCGGCACGCCGTAGCCGGGGCTCGGCGCACGCCGACGGTAGACGAACAGCGTGGCCGCCGTGGCGCCGAAGAAGATCCAGTCGGCGAAGGTGACCCAGTCCAGCAGCTGCCCGTAGCTCCCCGACAGGAGCAGCACGATGGCCCACGCTCCCTGGGCGGCGATGGCGGTGACGGGGGCCCGCGAGCGCGGGTGCAGCGCCGCGAAACGCTCGAAGAAGAGCCCGTCCCGCGCCATCGCCTGATAGACGCGCGGCGTGACGAGGATGACGAGGTTCAGGAAGCCGAAGGTGGAGACGGCGATGCCGGCAGCGATGAGGCGGCGCCCCTTCTCCCCGGCGAACGCGGTCATGACGTCTGCAGCTGGCGCGTGACTCGCCGCGAGGCCGGTCGCGCCGAGCGCCCGGAGATAAGTGTAGTTTGCGGCGAGGTACACCGCGGCGACGATGACGACGCCGATCACGAGCGCGCGTGGCAGGTCGCGCCGCGGGTTCACCATCTCCTCGGCGACGAAGTTCGTCTGCTGCCATCCGCCGTAGGCGAACAGCACCGGGACGAGCGCCGTGCCGACGGCGACGATCACTCCGCGCTCGAGGACCGGAGGCACGCAGCCGGCGCCGACGCACGGGACCGTCTCGGCCGCGCTTCCGCCGATGAGGGCGCCGAGCACGAGCACGGCGATGGCCGCCAGCTTGAGGAGGGTGAACACGTTCTGCGTCCAGGCGCCGGGGCGCACCCCGAAGGCGTTCACGAGGGAGAGCAGCGCGATGGCGAGCGCCGCGAGCCACCGCTCGCTTCCTGCGGCCAGGCCGAGCAGCGGCGCCGCATAGCTGGCGAAGGTGACCGCGACCGCCGCCGCGGCGCCTGAGGCGATGGCGAGCAGGAGGGCCCAGCCGTAGAGGAACGCGGGCAGCGGCCCGAACGCGTCGCGGAGATAGACGTAGCCGCCGCCCGCCTCCGGTCGGCGCGCCCCGAGCTCGGCGAAGATGAAGGCACCGAGCAGCGCGATCGCCGCGCCGAGCGCCCAGGTGGTGAGGATCAGGCGGCCGGAGCCCACCCGTTGCGCGACGATGGCCGGGTTGAGGAAGATTCCCGAGCCGATGATGCCGCCGACGACGAGCATGGTCGCCGAGAAGAGGCCGATCCGGCGGGCATAGGTGGCGGACGTCGGAGTGGTCGGTTCCGTCATCGGCAGAACGTGCGGGCCGTGACGGACGAAGTAAAGGCGCCACGAACGCGCGAGCGGTGTACAGTTTGCCGTGTGTAGCTTTAGGACCCGGGGCCTGCGGCGGCTGGCCCCAAGCCGTGGCACCCACCAGATTGCCCACCATGACAACCGATACTGCGGAAACCCTGGCCAAGGTCGAGGTGCTGGCCGACCTCGAGGACGTCGTGCATCACCTGATGGAGCGGCACGAGGCCAAGCGCGTGCTCTGGTTTCCGAGTGAGCTGCTTCGGCCGGCCCCGGACACGGACCCCGATCAGTACCTGAAGGAGCTGCGGGAGCGGTCGTCGGGAATCAGCCTGCCGGCCCGCGTGGCGCTCGGACTGAACATGCTCACCGAGGAAGGGCTGCCGCACTTCCACCGGCTCCTCGCCACCTATCTGGGCGGCGACACCTTCTGGGCGAAGTGGACGAACCTCTGGACGGCGGAAGAGGACCGGCACGGCGCCGTGCTGCACGACTACATGCACGACACGCGGATCCTGGACAACCCGGTGCTCGAGCGGATGCAGTTCGAGTACCTGAAGGCGGGGTTCGAGCCGACGTGGGACAAGGATCCGTACCGCGTGTTCGTCTACACCACGCTGCAGGAGCGCGCGACGCAGGTGAGCCACGCGAACACGGGCAAGCTGGCCGGCACCTACGAACCGACCATCGGCACCGTGCTCGCCAACGTCGCCAAGGAAGAGGCGCGGCACTACACGTTCTACCGCACGATCTTCAAGGAAGTGCTGGCACGCGACCCGAACAACGCGCTGCAGTCGGCGGCGGAGATCATGCCGTCCATCGACA
>CAMLIU010000195.1 GCA_946479995.1 uncultured Gemmatimonadota bacterium
TGCCAATCGGGCGACGTGCGCCAGGAGGCGGTTCCAGGAAGGGCTACCCCGTGCGCAGCGGCGCCTTCGGCCACGGCCTCGCGGAAGGCGAGCAGCGTGTCAGCCGCGAAGGCGGACGTCCATGCGTCGGTGGAGGAGTCGAGCACGGCGCCCAACGACTGCGCGGCGGCCGCGCGAACGGCGGCGTCCGGGTCGCGCAGGGCGCCGGCGAGATCGCCCTTCGCGCGCGCGCCGTAGGAGGACAGCGTCCGAGCGGCGTTGACGCGTACGCGCGCCTCGGAGTCCCTGGCGAGCAGTCGGAGCACGACGAGCGCGCTGTCGCCGAGGGAATCTCCCGCCACCCCGCGGGCCAGGCCACGTGCGGCCTGCTCGCGCACGCCGGCCATTGGCGAGCGCACCACCGAGAGCAACGCGCGGACGCCGGCTGCGCTTCGTCCGCGCGCCAGCACGTACGCCGCGCGCCACGCCACTCCAGTGTCGCTGCTCGTCACCCAGGGAAGGATCGCGACGGCGGGCACGGGTCGCAGGCGAGACGCGGCAAGGAGGAGCGCGGACCGCACGGCGGGATCGAGCGCGGAGTCGGCGAGCGCGGTAGCAAGGCTGGCGCGGCCCGCCTCGCCGACGCTCCCGAGGAGGTGGGCCGCCTGGACGGAGACGGTGCGCGGACCGCGGAGCGCCCCGACGGCCACGCCCACAGCCCCGGAGTCCTTGAGCAGACCGAGGGCGAACCACGCCGTCGCGGCCACGGCCGTGTCGGGGTCCGCGGTGTGCTGGCGGAGGGTACCGATGTGGCCGCGTGCACCGATACGCGCCGCGGCAAGGGCGGCACGCGCGCGCGCCGCGGGACGTCCGTGCTCGAGGAGCGAATCGACGAACGACGGTTCGTCGTGTCGGGTGTCCTCGATGCGGATCAGGCGTGCGAGCCACGCGACGTCGCGCGACGAAAGCGGCGACTGCTGCGCACCGAGCGGTACTGCGACGGCGCCGAGAAGGAGGGCCGCAGCGCTAGAGCGCCGCTTCCAGCGCCGCGCGAAACTCCGGCGGAATGGCCATGAGGCGGCCTTCGCGATCGATGGACACGAGGTCGGTGTGCGCGGTGGCGAGCCTGACGCCGGAATCGGCATTCGTGATCTCGTAGTCGAAGGAGACGGCACGCGAGCGGACGCCCGTGAGGGTGGTGACGACTCGAATCGGATCGTCGAATCGCGCTGGAGCAAGATACCGCACCCGTGCGTCGGTGACGGCGAGTCCGGTGCCCTGCTCCTCCAGCGATGCGTAATCGCTGCCGAGGGCGCGCATGAATTCCACGCGTCCAACCTCGCACCAGACGAGGTAGTTGGCGTGATACACCACGCCCATGCGGTCCGTTTCCGCGTACCGGACCCGGAATTCAGTGGTTTGCGTACGGTGAGTGGTCACGATGATGCGGGCCTGCGAGGTGAGAGGTCGCGCGCGAAGTTGCCCGGGCGCAGGACGTTTGTAAAGCGGCCGCGCGTCGTATAGACTGCTCCCGTGCCCGATGCGCCTGCGCCCGCTTACGTGATCTCGGACGTCCATCTCGGCCATGCTCCGGCCGAAGTGGAGCGTGCGCTGCTGCAGTTCCTCCGCGTCCTGCCGGGCCGCGCCGGGTCGCTGCTGATCAACGGCGACCTTTTCGAGTTCTGGTTCGAGTGGAAGCGGGTGGTACCGCGAAGCGGTGTCCGCGCCCTCGCGGCGCTGATGGACCTGCACGACGCCGGGCTTCCCGTCACGATGATTGCCGGCAACCACGATTGCTGGGGAGGCGACGTCCTGCGCGACGCGGGGGTGACGTTCGTCGAGGGGCCATGGGCGGGAACGCTCGGCGGCTGGCGCACGCGGGTGGAACATGGGGACGGCCTGCGTGAGAAGGAGGACCGCGGATATCGCGCGCTGCGGCGCGTGCTTCGCAATCGCCTCGCCATACGCGCCTTCCGCGGCCTGCATCCCGACTGGGCAACGCGGCTGGCGATGGGCAGCTCGCACGCGAGTCGGACCTACCAGCCGCGCGACGCCGGGCGCGGGTTGCGCGAGGTCGCGCGCGCGACGCTCGCGGCGAGCGCGGAGACCGAGCTGCTGATCTACGGTCACTCCCACGTCGCCGCCCTCGAACGCATGCCCAGCGGGAACGTGTACGCGAACGCCGGCAGCTGGCTCGATGCACCGACGTACCTGCTCGTCACGCCGGAGCGCATCGCGCTGCGGGAATGGCGCGGCTCAGCCGAAGGAGTGGATCTCGACGCGCTCGATCACGTCGCCGAGAAAGCGCTGCCCGAGCGATAGGAACTGCTGCGGGTCGTCCGACGCGATGAAGCGGTACTCCGCCGCTCCCGTCGTCCTGGCCAGTCCGAGCTCGTCGAGCATGCGCGCCGTGTCGCCGGCAGTTTCCTCGGCACTGTCGATGAGGCGCATGGGCCGGCCGACGACCTCGCCGATGAGGGGCTTGAGCAGCGGGTAGTGGGTGCAGCCGAGGACGAGCGTATCGACGCCGGCGCGGGCAATGGGGTCGAGGTACTCGTGGGCGATGAGGTAGGAGGCCTCGTGATCCGTCCAACCTTCCTCAACGAGCGGGACGAACAGCGGGCAGGCGCGCGCCGTGACGTTCGCATCCGGCGAGAGGTGGTGAATGGCGCGGACGTACGCGCCGGAGCGGATGGTGCCCTCGGTGGCGATCACGCCGATCCGGCCGGTACGGGACGCCTGCACGGCGGCGCGTGCGCCGGGCTCCACGACCCCCAGCACCGGCACGTCGAGCTCGTCGCGCAGGGTGGGAAGCGCATGCGCGGTAGCCGTGTTGCAGGCCACCACGATGGCCTTCACCCCCTGGTCGAGGAGGAAGGCCGCGATCTCGCGGCTGTAGCGACGGACGGTGTCAGGGGACTTCGGCCCATAGGGCACGCGCGCCGTGTCGCCGAAATAGACGAGGCTCTCGTGCGGAAGGCGTCGCATGATGGCATGCGCGACGGTGAGACCGCCGAGCCCCGAATCGAAGACCCCGATCGGCGCGGCGGCGTTGCCGCGGCCGCTCACCATCTGAGTCGCGCGCCGACGACCGTCCCGCCCGCGCCCTGGCGAACGGAAATCTGGGTGGGCAGATCCCAGAGGTGCGCGGCGACGTATGCATCCGCGGCCGCGAAGAGGTGATTGGCGAGCAGGAATGCCACCCAATCCTCCACGTGCCCGCGCCGCACGTCGATCAGCTCCTGGTCGTAGGCGTTGCGCTGGGTAATCGGCTGGCCGGTGGACGGATCGACGCCGATGACGACGAGCGAGTCGCGCTTCAGTGCTCTCGCCTCGGCGAGGTCGGCACGGGATTCCCGCAGCATCGCGATGGCGATGGATTCGGTGAGGACGAAGATCGCTCCCGCTCCCGGCCGGCGGAGCACGGATTGGCCGTATCCCGGCACGAGCAGCGAGTAGAGGAACGCGCGGCGCGGCGACAGCGGCGGCCGCACCACGCGCGACGCCGCCGTGTCGCGCTGGCTCGCTCGCGGCGCCACGCGCGCGCTGTCCGCGCGCTGAGCCGCCACGGCTGCCGGCAGCAACGCGAGGCATGCGGCCAGGGCGGGCAGCGCGAGCACGCGCCGAAGGAAATCAGGCTGGCTCACGACCATCCACATCGGGTACGAGGGGCGTGCTGGCGGGAGTGCATGGGAATCGAACCCACCCGAGACGCGGTGCGCCTCGCGATCGTTTTGAAGACGAGGGGAGCCACCAGGCCCCATCCACTCCCGTGCTCACGCGAGCAGCAGCAGCGCAGTGTCGCGAGGCGTCACTTCCCCGACGACCACGGTTTCCGGTACGGCGGAAAGATAGTCGTCGAGCATGGCTGGCGGCACGGCGACCAGCAGCCCGCCGGATGTCTGCGGATCGAGCGCGAGCGCGACGTCCGCCGGGTCGGCGCGCGTCCAGTCCGTGAGTGGCGCGACGAACTGCTCGTTCCGCTCGGCGCCACCAGTGCGGGTGCCCGTCCGCCAGAGCTCGCGCGCGCCCGGAAGCTCGGGGAGCGAACCGCCATCGAACCGGATTGACACCTGGCTTTCCCGCGCGACGTGGGAGGCGTGGCCGAGGAGACCGAAGCCGGTGACGTCGGTGGCACAGCGGACACCGCAGGCGAGCGCGGCGCGCGACGCGTTGCGGTTGAGGCTCCGCATGCTCGCATGGAGCGCGTCCCCCGCCTCGGCGCCGAGCCGCCCGGCCTTGGCCGCGGTGGCGAGCAACCCGGTGCCGAGCGGCTTGGTGAGGACGACGACGTCACCGGGCCGCGCATGGGCGTTGCGCAGCAGCCGCGTCGGGTGCGCCTGTCCGGTGACGGCGAGACCGAACTTGAGCTCTTCGTCGATGATGGAATGTCCGCCGGCAATCACCGCGCCCGCCTCGTGCACCGTGTCGTGTGCCCCGCGAAGAATTGCGCTGAGCACCTCGAGGGGGAGCTTGCCGGAGGGAAAGCCGACGATCGCGAGCGCCGTGAGGGGCTCCCCTCCCATGGCGTACACGTCGGAGAGCGCATTGGCCGCGGCGATGCGGCCGAAGTCGTACGGGTCGTCGACGATGGGCGCGAAGAAGTCCACCGTCTGGACGAGGGCGAGGTCGTCGCGCACGACGAAGATCCCCGCGTCGTCGAAGCTTTCGCGTCCGACGAGGAGGCGGGGATCGGCGTGCACCGGCACGCCGCTCAGCGCCTGCGCCAGGTCACCCGGACCCAGTTTGGCGGCTCAACCGGCACAGCGCGCGAAGCTCGTGAGGCGAAAGAGCTCC
>CAMLIU010000196.1 GCA_946479995.1 uncultured Gemmatimonadota bacterium
CCCGTAGCCGGTACTTCGTACGGCGTACGACGTACGATCGATGGTGGCGGGGGCGTGAGCGCTCCACCAGACCATCTTTCGTACGAAGTACGCCATACGAAGTACGTAGTACAGCGGTTGCAGTTCCCGGCATGCTATCTTGCACCATGATCGAGAGACCCTCGAAAATCGTCTGCGTCGGCCGCAACTACGCCGCCCACGCGAAGGAGCTCGGCAACGACGTCCCCGCCGAGCCGCTGATCTTCCTCAAGCCGCCCTCGAGCCTGATTCCCGACGGGGCATCCATCCGCCTGCCGCGCGTGTCGAAGCAGGTGGAGTACGAGGGGGAGATCGGCGTCGTCATCGGTGAGCGGCTGCATCGCGCCGACGCCACGCAGGCGCGGCGCGCCATCGCCGGCATCGTGGCGGCGAACGACGTGACCGCGCGCGACCTCCAGAGGTCGGACTCGCAGTGGACGCGAGCCAAGGGATTCGACACCTTCTGTTCGGTGGGCACCGTGGGCCCCGTTCCGGCCGACCTTGCCTCCCTCACCCTCGTCACGCGGGTGAACGGCACGGTTCGTCAGCAGGCTCGCGCATCGGACATGGTGTTCAACATTCCCGCCCTCATCGCGTACATCTCCGGGGTGATGACGCTGGAGAAGAACGACCTCATCCTCACCGGCACCCCCGAGGGCGTGGGGACCCTTGCTCCCGGTGACGTGGTAGAAGTGGAGATCGCCGGCGTGAGCCGAGTCAGCAATCCTGTCACCGACGAGGCCTAGTGCCGCCGCTCGCTTCCCGATTCGCCACGCTGCCCGAGTATCCGCTCGCGAAGATTCCGCAGAAGAAGCGGGCGCTGCTGGAGCGCGGCGTGGACGTCATCGATCTCGGCGCCGGCGACGCCGATCTCGCGCCCCCCGCCGCGGCCGTGGCGCGCATGAACGAGGCGATCCGTGAGCCGGCGCTGATGCGCTACGGCTTCGGCCTCGGCCACGTGCCCTATCGCGAGGCCATCTCCGCGTGGATGCAGCAGCGCTTCGGCGTGAAGTTCGACCCGATGACCGAGGTCGTCCCGCTCATCGGGTCGAAGGAAGGCATCTCGCACCTCGCGCTCGCCTATCTCGAGCCGGGTGCGGTGGGGATCATCCCCGAGCCGGGCTACAACTCGTACCAGGGAGGCACGCTGCTGAGCAGCGGCGAGCCGTACCGCTATGCGCTTCGCCCGCGCACGAACTTCCTCGTCGAGCTGGATGAGATCCCCGAGGACGTGCTGCGGCGCACGCGCATCCTCTACCTGAACTACCCGAACAACCCGACCGCCGCCATCGCGCCCATGGACTACCTGGAGCGCGTCGTCCGCACCTGCCGCGAGCGCGACATCCTGCTCGTGTACGACAACGCGTACAGCGAGCTGGCGTACGACGGCTACGTGCCGCCGAGCATCTTCCAGGTGGACGGCGCGCGCGACGTGGCGATCGAGTTCCACTCGCTGTCCAAGACGTACAACATGACGGGGTGGCGCTGCGGCTGGGCCGTGGCGCGTCCCGAGATCGCCGGCGTCCTCACGAAGGTGAAGTCGTTCGTGGACACCGGGCAGTTCATGGCCATCCAGGCGGCCGGCGTGGCGGCGATCGCGAGCTGGAAGGAGTTCGTGCCGCACAACGTGGCGGTGTTCAAGGAGCGGCGTGACGCCGCCGTGGCTGCGTTCCGCGAAGCGGGCTTCGAGTGCGACGTCCCCTGCGCCACGATGTACCTGTGGATCCGCCTGCCCGAGGGCCTGCCGTCGGCGACCTTCGCCGACCGCCTGCTCGAGGAGCAGGGCGTGGTGGTGATGGCGGGCTCCGCGTTCGGCGAAGGGGGAGAAGGGTTCTTCCGCATCTCGTTCATCACCTCGCCGGAGCGCATCACCGAGGCGGCGCAGCGCGCGGGCAAGCTGCTCGCCTCCATGGGCGCCGTGGGCGCCACCGCGTGAACACGCGCCGGCCTTCGGGCTCGCTGCTGTTCTCGGTCGCCGTTCACGCGGTGATCGCCGTGGTGCTCCTCAATCTCGCGTTCCACTACGACATCATCTCGCTTCCGCGCTCCTCGGCGCCGGAGCCGACCGTGGAACGCATCACGTACGTCCGAGTCGCACCGATCGCGGGCGGCGGGGCAGTGGGCGGCGCGAGCACCGGTGAGCCGGCGAAGGCCGAGCGGCCGAACACCGGCCTCGTCGCCCCGCCGAGCGTACCGACCACCGTCGCCGCGCCGCAGCCGGCCGCGGGAACGCCGGGCGGGGTCGTTGGCGGCACCGGCAGTGGTGGCGGCGTCGGTCCCACCACGGGAATCGTCCCCGGCGTCGCCGATCCGCGGCTCGCGGTGGACCCACGCCAGTGGTACCCCGTGCCGAAGACGCAGGCGCAGCGGACCGACAGCGCCGTCCAGGCGATCATCTTCGCCTACAACGATTCGGTGGCGAAGGCGTCGGGCGGCCGCAAGCCGGGCGACTGGACGTTCGAGAAGGGGGGCGGGAAGTGGGGGGTGGACGGCAGCAAGATCTACCTCGGCAAGTTCGCCATCCCCAGCGCGGTGCTCGCCGCGCTTCCGCTGCGCATCCAGGGCAATCCGGGTGAGGCGCTCAACGACCGGCTCATCGGCACGCGTCGCGGCGAGATCGCCGAACATGCGGCGTCCCAGTACCACGACGTGGAGTTCAAGGACGCGGTGAAGCGGATTCGCGAGCGGAAGGATCGTGAGCGGCAGGAACGGCTCGCCGCCGAGGGCCGCGCGAACGACCCCTAGCTGGGGAGATCGGTATCCGGCGCGGTGGAGAGCATGGGCTGCAGCTCGCGCTCCATGAACGGCCGGAACACGCCGCACACCACGCCGAGCACGGCGAAGTCGTCGCGGGGGCCGACCTCGATCGCGCGCTCGGCCTCGTTCGCCGGCTCCAGGACGATGGTCGCACCGCGGTGGGTGAGCGTCTTGATCGTCGCTTCCTCACCGAGCCGCGCCGCCACGATGTCCCCATCCTTCGCGCGCGTGGACGGCGAGACGAGCACGTAGTCGCCGTCGAAGATGCCGCGCCCGATCATGGACTCTCCCTTCACGCGCAGGAAGAAGACGTCGTCCGTGGGGAGGAAGCGACGGTCCATGGTGAGGTAGCCCTTGCGATGCTCGGGGAGCAGGGCAGGCTCGCCGGCGTGGATGCGGCCATAGTAGGGCACCGGCTGCGTGTTGGCCGGGCTGGCATGGCCGACGATGCGGACGCCACGCGAGCGCGAGTGATCGCGCTCGATGAAGCCCTTCGTGGAGAGCGACGCGAGCAGGTCGGAGACCGTCTTCGTCGACTTGATGCGAAACTTCTTCGCGATCTCCCGAATGCTGGGCTGATACGTGTTCTCCGCCAGGAAGTCGATCAGGTAGTGGTACACCCGTCGCTCCAGCGGAGTGAGTGGCTCCGTCATCGCTCCCCACCGGCAACATGTACATGTACGCCGGGCGTCGTACTGCTTGACCCCGTTCGATGCAACTTCTGCGCTAATGTAGCGCCCAGACGCGTCACCGCAATGTACGCTTCCGGACAGATCAGGCGGTCGGCACCGGCTGCGTCCCGCGGAGGTGGCGCACGGCGGCGTCGATGCGTGCGAGGGAGCGGTCGCGGCCGAGCATGATCAGCACGTCGAAGATTCCCGGGCTCACGCCGAGCCCGGTGAGCGCCACGCGGAGGGGCTGGAAGATCTTCCCCGCCTTGTCTCCGAAGCCCCGCTGCTCGGCGAGCGCGCGCAGCGTTTCCTCCATCGCGCCGGCCTGCCAGCCGGGCATCGCCGCGAGCGCGTCGTGCACGGCGGCGAGCAGGTCCGCCGTGGCTGGCGCATCCTTCCACTGCTTCGCCACCGCGTCGGGGTCGTACGAGATCTCGTCCTGGAAGTAGGGACCCGCCTGGCGGACGATGTCGTCCACGGTGCGCGCGCGCACCTTGAGCAGGTCGAGCAGCGCCAGGTACCACGAGCGGCGCGCGTCGAGCTGGCTTTCGGTGGCCAGCCCTGCCGCCTCGAGTGCGGGCGACACGATCGCTGCGAGCTCCGAGGTGCCGATGAGGCTCAGGTGCTGGCCGTTCATCCACTCGAGCTTCTTCGGATCGAACACGGCAGCCTTCTTCTGCAGGCCGGCCGGGTCGAACAGCGCCACCATCTGGTCGAGGGTCATCACCTCGATGTCGTTGCCCGGCGACCAGCCGAGCAGCGCGAGGAAGTTGAGCATCGCGCCGGGGAGGATGCCGAGGTGCTGGTAGTCGCCCACCGCCGTGGCGCCGTGGCGCTTGCTCAGCTTCTTGCCGTCGAGGCCGTGGATCATCGGCAGGTGCGCGAAGCGCGGCAGCTCGGCGCCCAGCGCGTGGTACAGCATGATCTGCTTCGGCGTGTTGGAGATGTGGTCGTCGCCGCGCATCACGAGGTTGATGCGCATCGCGATGTCGTCACTCACCACCGCCATGTTGTAGATCGGCGTCCCGTCGGTGCGGAGGATGATGAAGTCCTCGATGTCCTTGTTGGGGAACTCGATCGTGTCGTGCACGAGGTCGTCCCACGCCGTGGTCCCCTCGGGCACGCGGAAGCGCACCGTGAAGGGCGTGCCCGCGGCGACGCGCCGCTCCACCTCGGCCGGCTCGAGCCGGTCGCAGCGGCGGTCGTACTTGAAGCTCTCCTTGTTCGCCTCGGCGGCGGCGCGGCGCTCCGCGAGCTCGGCCTGGGTGCAGAAGCAGCG
>CAMLIU010000197.1 GCA_946479995.1 uncultured Gemmatimonadota bacterium
TGTGCGCCAGACGTCGCGCACCAGCTTCCGGCTCAGCGAGCGCATCGCCCATTCCTCCGCCGCCGCACCCCCGCGCTCACCATGACAGGTCCTCCGGCGCGGCGCGATGCGTGTTCCGGTACTCCTCCGAGATGCGTCCGCTCGTCATGCGCAGCACACGATCGGCCATCGCCGCGATCGCCACGTTGTGCGTGATGAGCGCCGTTGCCGAGCCGGTGTCGCGGTTGACGGTGGCGATCGTGCGCAGCACCAGCCGCCCCGTCTCCACGTCGAGCGCGCCGGTGGGCTCGTCGCACAGGAGCACGTCCGGCTGCTTGGCCACCGCGCGCGCGATCGCCACGCGCTGCTGCTCGCCGCCGGAGAGCTGCGCCGGAAAGTGATCCATCCGGTCGGCGAGCCCGACGAGCGCCAGCGCATCCTCGGCCGGCATGGGATGCTCGGCGATGTCGGTGACGAGCGCGACGTTCTCGCGCGCCGTCAGGCTCGGGATGAGGTTGTAGAACTGGAAGACGAAGCCCACGTGCTCGCGCCGGTAGCGCGTGAGCTCGCGCTCGGACATGCGCGTGAGGTCGTGCTCCTCGAACAGCACCGTGCCGCTCGTGGCGGTGTCGAGCCCGCCGAGGATGTTGAGGAGGGTGGACTTTCCGCTCCCCGAGGCGCCGAGGAGCACCAGCAGCTCGCCGCGGTAGAGGTCGAGGTCGAGCGAGCGGAGTGCCTCGACCGCCACGTCACCGGTGTGATAGACCTTCGTGAGCCCGCGCGCGTAGAAGACGCGGCCCGGCGCCAGGCCGTCAGCGTATTCGGCGGTGGCCGGCGTCGGAAGCGCGATGCTCGCCGACATGCATCACCGGCGTGCCCCGGCGACGCGCGGCTGTACGCGGAACTCCACGCGCGTGTCCTCGTCGGCCTCGGTGGGATGCACGTGGACGATCCACTCGCCGCCCTGGTCGGCACTGCCCGCGGGGAGCGCCACCTCGAAGACGAAGCAGCCATTGCCGTAGGCCTGGCTGCTGAACAGCCGGTATCCCCCGCGTGGGCTCCGTTCGGCCAGGGTGGGATCGAGCGGGAGCAGCTCGACCCGAACGTCGGCAGGCGTGAGGCCTCCGAGCTGGACCACGGCGTGTCCATGGTCGCCAGCGGGGCTCGTCGTGAGCAGCGCCGATTCCACCTGCACGGACGGCCAGCAGGCGCGCAGGCGGGCGGCGTGCCGGCTGGCGCGATCCGTGACCGACGGCTGAACTTGCGGGGAGGGGGCTGACATGGGGTCCTCCGGGGACATGGTCAGCATGCACGCCGGCCCTGTCGACCGGTGTCGGACGATCCCGGACAGGAGGAACGCGAAGCCCCGCGACACACTTTCCCTGCACGGCATGCGCCTCTGGAGCATCCATCCTCGATACCTCGACGCGGCCGGGCTCGTCGCCCTCTGGCGCGAGGCGCTGCTGGCGCAGGCGGTGCTCCGCGGCGCGACACGCGGCTATCGGCACCATCCGCAGCTGCAGCGGTTCCGCGCGATGCCCGCGCCCGAGGCGAGCATCGCCGAGTACCTCTCCAGCGTGCACGCGGAGGCCGTGCGGCGCGGCTACAGCTTCGCGGCGGAGAAGATCGGGTCGCCGCGCGACCCGGCGCGCGTGACGGTGACGAGCGGGCAGCTCACCCTGGAATGGGAACACCTGCTGGCGAAGCTGAAGGCACGATCGCCTGAGCGGTATGCGGAGCTCGCGGGAACCGCCGACGCCGAGCCGCATCCACTCTTTCGCGTCGTCGATGGCCCCGTGGAACCGTGGGAGCGCGCCGCGCCCTGACCGTCGCGCGGGCCGCCGATTACCCGAGTTGAGCGGGGCAGGGGTCGGCGCCCTCGCTGCTTTGCTATTCAGCTCGCGCGGAGGTACATTCCATCAGCCGATACACGCGCTGGGCGCGTGGACAAGTTCCGGACTACTCAGGGGCCTGCCGACTCACGCGGGCCCTTTTTGCGTCTGGTCGGTGCGCCCCTGGTCGTCGCCCGATGACGCACGCGAACCCGCGCGCGGTGAACGATTCCTTCCCGAAGTGAGGTTCCATGCTTGGAAACCTGCACGGCCACGGTCCCGTGAATGCCGCGAAGCGGACAGATCCTCGTCCCTTCCTCAGCTCCTTTCGCGCGCTGTCGGTCCGCCTGCGTGAGTTCGACTGCCTCACGCAGGCTGCGGCGCAGGGCGTGGCCGCGCTCGGCGCGTCCGACGCGGCGCTCCCCGAAAAGCCCGTCGTGCGCCGCTCACCGGACCGGTGCGTGATCCAGTTCGGGGAAGTGGCCCTGACGCTGGCCTGGCTCCGGCACACGCTCGATTCCGCGGCCGAAGGCGAGCTGCTCGTCGTCGTATGGCGCGGCCTCATCGCCTCCCGCAGCATCACCGCCTCCGACCGGACGACGACGAACTGCACGCCCGTGCGCTCGGCCACCGTGGTGTGGGAAGAAGTGCTGCAGGCAGTCGCCGTGGACGAGCCGAGCTGGCTCTGGCGACCGGCCGGCGCCGACATCGGCGGCTATCGGTCCGCCGAGCTCGCGGAGCGGTGCGTGGAGCGTCTGCAGCTCGCCGCCCGCGACGTTGCCGAGCTCGTATAGGGATCATCTGTATCACGGCTGCATCACCAGCGAGGTCATGATGCTGCACCAGTACGCGGCCTATCGGGATACTCACCTCTGGCGGGCCGTCGCCAGCGTGGTCGCCGATCTCCAGGCGAGTGGCGAGGTGCGCGTCGACACGGCCCCCGATTACGTCATCGGCTTCCTCTGCCAGGAGCTCGCGGCGAAGGGCGTCGTCACGCGCGAGGCGCTCACGGCGCGATAGCCGCCGCGACGCGGTCAGCGGCCGGAGATCGCGGCCCGTCGCGCCGTGATCTTCTCCGCCGCCCGCGCCAGCGTCTCCTCGTCGCGCACGAGCGAGATGCGGAAGAACCCTCGCCCAGCGTCGCCGAACGCCACGCCCGGCGTGACGACGATGCCGTCGTTGTCCATCAGCGCGTTCACCCATGCCCAGTCGTCCATCCCGTCAGGCACGGGGAGCCAGAAGTACATCGTCGCGCCGGGCACCGGCACGTCCCAGCCGGAACGCCTGAACGCCGCGGCCATCGCATCCCGGCGCGCCCTGTAGAGCGCAACGGTGGGCGGCACCAGCTCGCGATGATGCTCCAGCGCGTATGCGGCGGCGTGCTGGATCGGCGCAGCGGTGCCGTAGCCGAGGTTGCTGCGGTACGCCGCCAGCGCCTCGATGGCTGCCGCGTTGCCGACGCCGAAGCCGATGCGCAGCCCCGCCATGCTGAACGTCTTCGAGCACGAGTGGAACTCGATCGTCACCTCGTGCGCCGGATCGCTCTCGAGTGCGCTCGGCGCCGGCTTCCCGTCGAAGGTGAGCTCGCTGTAGGCGACGTCGCTCACGAGGAGCAGGTCGTGCCTTCTCGCGAATGCGACGGCCCGGTCGTAGAACTCCTTCCCGACGCGCGCGCCGGTGGGATTGTTCGGATAGTTCACGATCATGAGCTTCGCGCGCTGCAGGTCCGCCCAGTCGAGCGCGTCGAAGTCGACGACGAAGCCGTCGCGCTCGCGCATGGGGACGAACTTCACCTCGGCGCCCACCAGCCAGCTCGCCCGCGCGTAGACGGGATAGTAGATGGCGGGGACGAGCACCACGTCGCCCGGATCGCACAGCGCGGCGATGATGGAGGAGATCCCTTCCTTCGCGCCGGTGAGCACGAGCGCCTCGCGCGCCGGGTCGATGCCCACGTCGAACCGCTCGCGCATGTACCGCTCGATGGCGCCGAACAGGCGCGGCGTGCCGAGGAAGGGCGGGTAGCCCTGGATCCCGGGAAGGCGTGCCGCCTGGTCGAGGGCGGCGATCACGTCGGGCGCCATCGGCAGGTCGGGGCTGCCGATGCCGAGGTCGACGAGCTGCTTGCCCGTCGCGCGGGCGGCCGCCTTGAGGCGATCGAGCTCGGCGAAGACGTAGGTGGGAAGTCGGCGGAGGGTGGCGGCCTGAACGAGGGGCACGGTGAGGTCGGATTCGGTGGATGGTTACGGCGGTCATGCAAACCGTGACGGATCGTGCACCTCCTGCGCCGTCAGGACATATTGCGGCGTCCCGAATGTTAGCTGGATCCCACAGTAATCGCCGCGCGCCTTTGGTGCTCGCGCTGATGTCCGATGAACGATGTGACTGAACCTGACACTTCGCACGAGGGCTCGCCGAGAGTTCCCGTCGAGCTCACTGCTGATTTCATTCGCATCGGCGGCTTCGGCACGCGGTTCCTGCTCGGTGACACCGTTGCCAGCGACGCCTATGCGCTGATCGAGCACACTCTCGAGCCGGGATTGCTCGGTGCGCCCCCGCACCGCCATGCGAACGAGGACGAAGTGTCCTGTGTCCTCGAGGGTGAGCTCACGGTCTGGCGCGCTGGAACCGTGACGGTCGCGCGTGCGGGATCGATCGTCACCAAGCCGCGAGGAGAGTGGCATACCTTCTGGAATGCTGGCTCCGCGCCTGTGCGATTCCTGGAGATCATCTCGCCGCCGCGCTTCGCGTCGTACTTCCGCGAGCTCGGCGCGCTGATCAGGGAAACCGGACGTCCCGATCCGCGGCGTATCGGTGCGCTCGCCGCCAGGTACGACCTGGAGTTCGATTTCCAGACGATGGGACAGCTGCTCGGAGCACACGGGCTCCAGCTCGGCTGATCCGTCTGCGAAT
>CAMLIU010000198.1 GCA_946479995.1 uncultured Gemmatimonadota bacterium
CTACGGCTACAGCGCCGAGCAGTTCCTGCGCATGACCATCCTCGACATCCGGCCGCCCGAGGACGTCGAGCGCGTGAAGCTGCAGGTGCTCGCGCGCCGGCGGGGCTTCGAGGCGCAGAGCCGCGGCTGGGGCTACCGGCATCGCAAGGCGGACGGCACCACCATCGACGTGGACCTCATCTCGCACGCCTTCCAGTTCGAGGGCCGGTCGGCGCGCGTCGTCGTGGTGAACGACGTCACCGAGCAGCAGCGGCTGCGCCACCGCGAGCGCGAGATGGAAGCCCATCTGCTCCAGGCGCAGAAGATGGAAGCGGTTGGCCGGCTGGCCGGTGGCGTGGCCCACGACTTCAACAACCTGCTCAGCGTCGTCCTCAACGCCGCGAGCGCGCTGGCGGCCGAGCTCCCGGCGGACAGCGACCTGCGGGAAGACGTGTCCGACATCCGGCAGGCGGTGGAGCGCGGTGCCGTGCTCACCCGGCAGCTCCTCGCCTTCGGCCGCAAGGAAGTGCATGCGCCCACGCAGGTGGACCTGCACGAGGTGGTGCGCAACGTGGAGCGGCTGCTGGCGCGTGCCCTGGGCGGCGGCGCGCGGCTCGAGGTGCGCCGCTCGCCCGTGAGCGCATCGGCGGTGGCCGACCCGCACCAGCTCGAGCAGGTGCTGGTGAACCTCGTCATCAACGCGCGCGACGCGATGCCGCAGGGGGGAACGGTGACCATCACCACGGGCGCCATCGAGCTCGCGCCCGCCGACGCGCAGGCACTCGGCGTGGCGCCCGGCCGCTACGCGTCGCTCGAGGTCGCCGACACCGGCGTGGGGATGGACGAGAGCACGAGGCTGCGCGCCTTCGAGCCCTTCTTCACCACCAAGGGCCCGCACGAGGGCACGGGGCTCGGCCTCGCCACGGTGTACGGCATCGCGCACCAGTCGGGAGGCGCGGTGCGCCTGGCCAGCGAGCCCGGCTCGGGGACGCGGGTCACCGTGCTCCTGCCCGGCGGCGACGGGAGCGGCGCGCCGGCCGCGCCGACGATCCGCGTCGAGCAGCCGGCTACCGTGCGCGGCGCGGGCGCCGTGCTCCTCGTGGAGGACGAGCCGCGCGTGCGAGCCCAGGCGCGTCGCCTGCTGGAGCGCTGCGGCTTCGTGGTGTTCGAGGCCGCCGACGGCGCCGAGGGAGAGCGCCAGTTCGACGAGTACCGCGCGCTGCTCGACATCATCGTCACCGACGTCGTGATGCCGGGCGTGGGGGGCGTGGAGATGGTGTCGCGCATCCGGTCACGCTTCCCCGACGTGCCCGTGGTGTTCGTGTCGGGCTACGCGGCGGAAGACCGCGACCTCCCGCTCGACGCGCGCACGGTGTTCGTGCCGAAGCCATACTCGATGGCGACGCTGTGCGGGGCGATCGATGGGGTGCGGGTTGCTGCGACAACAACTACAACAGCTGTAGCTGGTACCTAGTACTTCGAATGGCGACCTGTGAGCCAGCCTCTACAAGGCACAGCTGGCCACGGGAGGAGCCAGCCGTGCATTGGAATGGCCCGAATCATGGGTCGCGATACGGAGTACGACGTACGAGGTACTGTAGTTGTATTTACCCCGTTCGTACCTTGCGTCATGGGCGACGACGCCGAATCCCCCACTCCTCCCGAGCCGCACGGCCCGTTCACGCGCGACAATCCGCTGACGTTCATCGTCCCGGAGCCGCTGCTGCTGCGCGTCGAGCGGCTCGAGCGACCGGGCGCGCCCCCGGGAGAGCAGCCGGTCGCGTTCACGCGCGCCGGCCCGCGTGACATCCTCCTCGCCGTCAATTCGTATCCGAGCCAGCTCGTGGACGCATTCCTCGCCAGCGATGCGTTCGGCGAGCCGGTGATCGTCGTCGGCGCGGCGTGGGAGGAGGACGGCGGGGTGCGCGGCGAGCTGTCGGCGCTGCTTCCCGAGCGCACCATGCGGGCGATCCAGGAGAACGTCTCCCCCGAGGACGAGGACGACGAGGAGACGCGCGCCCCGTGGGCGGCCTCGGCAACGCCGCACGGGCAGACGTGGGAAGAGGTCGCCGGGCTCGACGACGATGACGACGATGATGATGAGCTCGATGGTGAGGGAGACGAGGATGAGGACGACGAGGATGAGGGCGCCGAGCCGCACTTTCCCCTCGTGATCGGTGCCGTGCTCCGCTTTCCGGAGAACCGCCGCTTCCCGACCGACTTCGAGCTCGAGGTGGACGACCTCATGCGCTCCATCCTCGAAGGCCGCGCCATGGACGCCGCCGAGAAGCGGATCGACAACCTGCTGGGAGACTTGTAACTGAAGAAGGCGGGATAGCGGGAAGGCCGGAAGGCGGGGAACGACCTCGTCCTTCAGGCCTTCTCACCTTCCGACCTTCTCGCCTTCCCGCCTTCCGCCCCTCCCGGCACGAAGCTTCCGTACACAGGACACCAGAAGGAACGAGTGGGCCGGTGGGCGGCGGCGTTCCGCAACGGGCAGAGCTGTAGGTGTTCTGGTGTCCTGGAGTGTCGATACGAATGGCCACGTGTTCCGTGCCGAAGGCGGAACCGGCAACGATCCCTTTCCTCACGTGATCGCCGACCGCAACGGCGTCGAGTGGTCGGTGCAGGAGGTGGAGACGCCGCAGGCGTGGGCGCGCGGAAAGCGCTGCCTCGTGCTCAACTCGCGCGATTGCGTGCGGCGGGTGTGGAACTATCCCCCCGACTGGCGCCGCCTCGACGCCGACACCCTGTTCGCGCTCGGCGCGCCGGGCAACGAGGTGGCGCGGGAAACCATGCGGGCAAGGAAGACGTAGGGAGGAGCGAGCCCTTACTGGAGCCGGTCATGCGCAAGTTCCTCAAGTTCGTCGTCGTGTCGGTGCTCGTGCTCTGCGTCGGAGTGCCGCTGGCCTTCCTCGTCTTCGTGCTCGGCATGGCGGCGCTCGGCGTGACGCTGGGCATCGCGGGGGCGATCGTCGGCCTGGCGCTCGCGGCGCTGAAGATGGCGCTGATGATCATCCTGCCCATCGCGCTCGTCTGGTGGGTGGCGAAGCGGTTGATGGCGCCGGAACGCACGTACTGACCTTCCAGGTTGCCCGGCGGGGGGTAGGTCGTATTCCGGTGGGCGCTCCGCCGGATGACCTCGCCCCCCCGGGGGTCGGCCAGCCGGCGGGAGTGTACATGGGGGCCGCAGCCGACTACGGTTCATTTATATGGGCATCAATACAATTGACCGGGACGGGTCCCTTCCCGTCTCGCCTGGCCTCGCCGAGGAAGAGGCCTATCTCGAGCTCGAGCTGCCGCCGGAGAGTGCGCCGGTCGACAGCCGCACGGCCCTCATGGCCGGCCTCGCCATCATCGTCGCCATCGGCGCCGGCCTCGTCGCGCAGCTCCTGACGGCCCTCATCGCCGTCATCACCAACATCGCCTACTACCACACCGTCTCCTTCTCGCTCCGCTCCCCGGGTGGCGCGACGAACCTCGGCTGGTGGATCATCCTCATCCCCGTCGTCGGCGCGCTCGTCGTCGGCATCATGGCGCGCTACGGCTCCCCCGCCATCCGCGGCCACGGCATCCCGGAAGTGATGGAGCGGGTGCTCTACGGCGAGAGCCGCATCCCGGCGCGCGTGATGGTGCTCAAGCCGCTCTCGGCGGCGGTGGCCATCGGCACCGGCGGACCGTTCGGCGCCGAGGGGCCGATCATCGCCACCGGCGGCGCGCTCGGCTCGCTCGTCGGCCAGGTGGTGAAGATGAGCGCCGACGAGCGGAAGATCCTGCTCGCCGCCGGCGCGGCCGCCGGCATGACGGCCACCTTCGGCAGCCCGATCTCCGCCGTCCTCCTCGCCATCGAGCTGCTCCTGTTCGAGTACCGGGCGCGCTCCCTCATCCCCGTGGCCCTCGCGTCGGCGGCGGCCATGGCGGTGCGCATCGTCTTCGTCGGCACCGGGACGGCCTTCGAGATCGGCACCATCGGCCAGGTGCACTACGAGGCGCTGGCGTTCTACACGATCATCGGCGCCATCGTCGGCGTGGCCGCGGCGTGGGTGACCAAGTGGACCTACGGCATCGAGGACCTGTTCGAGAAGCTCCCCGTGCACTGGGCCTGGTGGCCGGCCATCGGCGCCGTGTTCGTCGGCGTGATCGGCTACCTGCAGCCGAAGACGCTCGGCATCGGCTACGAGAACATCACGGCGATCATCAACGGGCAGATCGTCGGCACCGCGCTCGTGGTGTTCGTCATCGCCAAGTTCCTCTCCTGGTCCATCTACCTCGGCAGCGGCACCTCGGGGGGCACGCTCGCGCCGTTGTTCACCATCGGCGGTGGCCTCGGCGCGATGCTCGGCGTGGGGGCGGCGGCCATCTATCCCACGGCGAACGTCAACCCGAAGGTGGCGGCGCTCGTCGGCATGACGGCCATCTTCGCCGGCGCGTCGCACGCGCTGCTGGCGGCCATCATCTTCACCTTCGAGATCACGCGCCAGCCGTTCGGCCTGCTGCCCCTGCTCGCCGGCGGCACGGCGGCGTACTTCGTCTCGCTCCTCCTGAGCCGGAACTCCATCATGACGGAGAAGCTGGCGCGCCGTGGGGCGTCGGTGCGCGTGGAGTACACCGCCGACTACCTGGCGCAGAAGCTCGTGCGCGAGACGGCGCTCCGCGACGTGGTCGCCCTGCGCGCCGGCGACGCCCTCGGCCAGGTGCGCCGGTGGCTCGAGTCGCACGCGCCGGG
>CAMLIU010000199.1 GCA_946479995.1 uncultured Gemmatimonadota bacterium
CGCAGCATCTCGAGGATCGAGAGGCGCGTGGAATCCGAGAGCGCGTGGAACAGCGTCACGGCGCGGTCGAGATCGGAAGCGGAAGCGGGGGTCGCGGCAGTCACGGTGGGAATATACATCAAGAAATTTTGGTCTGTCAAGAGAGCACGTCGTTCGGGCTGCAGGTTGGCGTCACTCGAGTATGATCCGCTCCGCGCCCGCGTGGACGTTCGCGGACTCGCCGCGGAGCAACGCCACGAGCGTCATCCCCGCACTCCGGGCCATGCGCACGGCGAGCCCCGTGGGACGCGATACCGCCGCGAGCAGCGGAACACCGGCCGCTGCCGCCTTCTGCACCAGCTCGTAGCTCGCGCGGCTCGTGACGACGACGAAGCCACGGGACGCATCGGTGTCGGCGCGCAGGAGCGCCCCGATCACCTTGTCGAGCGCGTTGTGGCGGCCGACGTCCTCGCGCAGCACCTGCAGCTCGCCGTTGGCCGTGGCCCACGCCGCGGCGTGGACGGCGTGCGTCGCCGCGTTGAGCGTCTGGCGCGCCGACAAGGCCGCGCCGGCGCGCCACAATGCAGCCGGCGTCACGCGCAGCGGCGACGTTACCCGGCTCACCGCGCGCACGACATCGGCGATCGCTTCCTTGCCACACAACCCGCAGCCACCACGCCCCGGCAGTGTCCGCGAGCGCGACCGGAGCTCGTCCGCTACACGTGCAGGGACGGTGCACTGCAGCTCGATGCCGTACCCGACGCGCACCACCTCGGTGCGCTCGAGCTCCGGCAGCGATCCGATGATGCCCTCGGTGAGCGAGAAGCCCGCGGCGAAGTCCTCGAGGTCGGCGGGCGTCGCCATCATCACCGCGTGCGATCGGCCATTGTACACGAGCGCCACCGGCACCTCCTCCGCGACGACCGCGTCGTCGGGGAGTGCCGTGTTGCCCGACAGCCGCATGACCGGCTCGCGCTGCGAGGGCGCGCGATAGCCGACCGTCTCCGGCGTATGAACCACGCTCTCGCTCATGGCTCGCGGGACGGCGCGATGTTCTGCACGAAGCGCCATCCGAAGCGCCCCTTCACGCACAGGTTGCCGAGCGTCACCGAATGGTCGAGTGGAGAGGTGGCCTTCACGATCTCGCCATCCTGCACGTGGAGCTGCAGCGTGCAGCCCACGCCGCAATAGGGACAGATGGTCTCGGTCACCCTCTGCGAGGACTCGTCCCACGTGCCCGCCTCGCGTCGCTCATGCTCCGTGCTGGCCATCAACGCCCCGGTGGGACACACCGCGATGCAGTTGCCGCAGAACACGCACGCCGAATGCGGGAGCGCGGTCGCCCATTCGGTGGAGATGCGTGCGTCGAAGCCGCGGCCGGCCACGGCAATGGCGAAGCTGTTCTGGTGATCGGTGCCGCACGCCTCCACGCACCGGTAGCAGAGGATGCACTTGGCATAGTCGCGCACGTAGAGGTCGTTGTCGATCTTCACCGGCTGCGCGACGGTGGCAGCATAGCCGGCCGCGGGCGGCTCGTGATGTCCCGCCTGCGCGTGATCGCGCGCGCCGGCGGGGGCGGCCGGCGCGGGAGGGCCATAGCGCTCGGGCCGGCAGCCGTACTCCGCCATCCACTCGGCGACCAATGGCGTGGTGGAGAGATCGACGGACGAGGCGAGCAGCTCGAGCACCATCTTCCGCGCGTGGCGCACGCGGGCGCTTCGCGTCGCGATCACCATTCCCTCCTCCACCACGCGCGAACAGGACGGCACCAGCACCCGCGCGCCCTGCACTTCCACGACGCAGAGGCGGCACGCGTTCACCGGATGCAGCGTCTCCAGCGCACAGAGCGTCGGGAGCTCCTTGCCGAGCGAGCGGCAGGCGCCGAGGATCGTGTCGCCCTCCGGCACCTGCACCACCTGGTCGTCGATGGTCACGTTGACGGTGGCGCGAGCCGCGCGCGCGAAGCCGGCGCGCTCCAGCTGTACGAGGGTGCTCACGTCGTGCCTCCGGGTACGACTACCTGCGCATCGAAGATCGCCAGCCGGTGAATTGCCGATTCCACCGCGCTCCCGGCCGTCTGTCCCAGGCCGCAGATGGACGCGTCGCGCATGGCGGCGCCAAGCTCGTCGAGCAGGGCCAGGTCGTCGCCCTGATCCGCCGCCGGGGCCGACCGCGCGTGACAGAGACGATGCAGCGCCTCCTCCTGCCGCACGGTGCCCACTCGGCATGGCACGCACTGCCCGCAGCTCTCGTCGCGGAAGAACGCGGCGATGCGCAGCAGCACCCGCTCGAGGTTCACCGAGTCGTCGAAGAGCATGATGACGCCCGATCCCAGGGTCGCATTCGCGGCGCGCGCGCCCTCGAGGGTGAGGGGCATGTCCAGCTCGTCAGGGCGCACGAACACGCCCGCCGCCCCGCCGAGCAGCACGGCGCGCAGCGTCCGGCCGGCTGGGACGCCGCCCGCGAGCGCGATGACGTTGCGCAGCGTCTCGCCGAACGGCACCTCGTACAGCCCCGGCCGCTGCACGCACCCGCTGAGGCAGAAGAGCCTCGTTCCCGTGGACTGCGCCGTGCCGACCCCGGCGAATGCAGCACCACCGTACAGCACGATTGGCAGCACGTTGACGAGCGTCTCCACGTTGTTCACGGCCGTCGGCTTGCCGAACAATCCCGCCTCCGCCGGGAAGGGCGGCTTGTTGCGCGGCTCGCCGCGGTAGCCCTCGAGCGAGTTGAAGATCGCCGTCTCCTCGCCGCAGATGTACGCGCCCGCGCCCACGCGCACCTCTATGTCGAACGAGAAGCCGCTGTTCACGATGTTCGCGCCGAGCAGCCCGTGGAGGCGTGCCTGGGCGATGGCGTGTGCGACGCGCGCGCGCGCGAGTGGATATTCCCCGCGGACGTAGAGGTAGCCGTGCTCACATCCGCAGGCGAACGCCGCAATGGTCATCGCCTCGACGACGGCGAACGGATCGCGCTCTATGAGCACGCGATCCTTGAACGTGCCGGGCTCTGATTCGTCGGCGTTGCAGACGAGATAGTGCGGCCGCGCGGGCTGCTGTGCGACCGCGGCCCACTTCCGCCCGGTCGGGAACGCCGCGCCGCCGCGTCCTACGAGTCCCGAGAGCTGCACCTCACGAATCACCTCCACCGCGCCCATCTCGATGGCTCGCTGGAGCGCCTGGTATCCGCCCGCGGCGCGGTATGCGTCGAGGCTCGCCGGATCCCCGCCGCCCACGCGCGCGAGCAGCGGCCCCGCGTGGGTCGTCTCGTTCGATGCCTCGTCAAGCGGTGGCGATTCTCCGGAGAGAATCGCCAGCGCCACATCCGGTGTCACGGCGCCGAGTGAGCGCTCCACCGGCTCCTCACCGGCTTCCAGGTAGAGCGCCGCCGGTGCCTGGTCGCACCGTCCAAGGCACGGACTCCGCATCCAGACCACGTCGTCGCCGAGGGTGACCTCCTGCCCGTTACCAGTGGCGCGGGAGTGCCACGCCGGCCCCGACCGCTGCTCGACCTCGGCGATCAACGCGTCAGCCGCGCGGCACTGGCACGCGATGTCGTCGCACAGGTGCAGCACACGACGAGGACGAGGCGCGGTGGCGAGCAGGGCATAGAATGTCGCTACTCCCCACGCTTCCGCCGGGGGAACGTCGAGACGCGCGCATACGTGGTTGAGCGCCCCCTCGCTGATCCACCCGATGCGCGCCTGCACCGCCTCGAGAGCGGGGAGCAGCAGGTGGCGCCGCGCGCGCATCGACTGCCCGCCGAACGCCACGCGCATCTCGCGCGGATCGTCGCGCAGGCCGCCGTCCCATCGACCTGCGGGCGCGCCGAGCAGCGCATCCACGGCGGAACGCTCATCGGGAGTGGGTTGGGCCTCGCTGAGTCGCAGGTCCATCAGTCTCCCGGGACGAGTACCCGAGCCGGCTCGCGCACGGGCTCGACGCGTACCGCGCACGCCTTGAACTCGGCGGTACCGGAGCGCTGATCGGTGGCGTCGATCGTGAGGCGATTGGTGTCCACCTCATCCGGGAAGTGCATCGTCATGAAGACGAGGCCCGGCCGCATCGCGGTCTCCACGCGAGCGGGCGCCCGTACCGTGCCGCGGCGGGAGACGACGCGCACGACGTCGCCGTCCCGCACGCCGAGCCGCGCTGCGTCTTCGGGCGAGAGGTCCACCGTTTCCTCACGCCGGCGTGGCGACGTGTAGCCCGACGACTGCACGCCCGTGTTGTACGACTCCAGCCGTCGTCCTGTCGTGAGCATCAGCGGATATTCGGGGTCCGGCATCTCCACCGGACCCTCGGCGCGCACGGCCGAGAAGGGCGCCGCAGGCCCGACGCGCGGCTCGGCCCACAGCCGCGCATGCAGGAAGGGCGCGCCGGGATCGTTCTCGTCGAGGCACGGCCACTGGATGCCGCCGAGCGCCTCGAGGCGCGCGTAGCTCATGCCGGCGAAGTTGGGCGCGAGCGTGCGCAGCTCGTTCCACGTCTGCTCCGCGGTCGGTGTCCCAAGGTCGTGGCCGAGACGGCGCGCGAGCTCGGAGATGATCCACAGCTCGTCGCGCGCGTCGCCGGGCGGGGCGACGGCCCGGCGGACACGCTGCACGCGCCGCTCGCTGTTCGTCACCGTGCCTTCGGCCTCGCACCAGCTCGCCGTCGCCGGCAGCACCACGTGCGCGAGCTGCGCCGTGCGCGTGAGGAAGATCTCCTGGACCACCAGGTGATC
>CAMLIU010000200.1 GCA_946479995.1 uncultured Gemmatimonadota bacterium
GCGGTGGAGCTCAAGGCCGAGGAGTGGTTCCTCCTCCCGGCCACGGCGGAAGAGATTGCGGCGCGCACCTGGTCGGCGGTGGCGCGTGGCATCTCGCTCGGCAGCGAGGCCGCGCAGCGCGTGGACCAGGTGGAGTACGAGCAGATGCTCCACGACTCGCTCACCGGCCTGCCCACCCTCCCCGTGGCGATCGAGCGTTCGCGGCAGTTCTTCAAGGAACGCGGCGAGCTGGTCGTGCTCTACTTCAATTTCGTCCGCTACTCCAAGATCGAGGAGATCTACGGGTGGGAAAAGCTCGACGCCGTGCTGGAGACGACGGCGAGCGCGGTGCGCGAGTTCCTCGACGACGACGACCTCGGTGACTCGCGCGTGATGGTGAGCTTCACCAACGACGACGACTTCATCTTCTTCCACGTGCCGGCGAGCGGCGTGGCGGCGGCCACGGAAGGCGAGATCACCGAGATGGTGACGCGGCTGCAGCGGCACGTGGGTGCACAGATCGAGGCAGCGCACGGGGAGGACATCGCGGCGCTGTTCGACATCTACGTGGGCCGTGCGCACCTGTACTACAACCCGAAGATCCGCCTGGAGCGGCTGATCTACCGTGGCATCCGCGAGGCGCAGAACTCGTCGCGTTCCCTCGAGGAGCGCGAGCGCGCGCGTCGCGTGAACGACCTGCGGGCGAGCCTGCGCGACCGGCTGGTGTACGTGGACTATCACCCGATCGTGCTGGCCACGACGCGCGAGATCTTCGGCTACGAGGCGCTGGCGCGCGGACAGATGCGCACGCTGCGCAGCCCCGAGGTGATGTTCGAGGTGGCGGCGGAAGCGGACCTGATCTGGGAGCTGAGCCGCCTGTGCCGCGCGCGGGCGCTGGAGGGAATGAGCACGCGCCTCGAGGGCGATCAGCTTCTCTTCCTGAACGTGGACCCGACGGACTTCAATGATCCCGCGTTCAACGAGCTGGAGGTCGCCGAACCGGGGCGCGTGGTCATCGAGATCACCGAGCGCACGGCGATCAAGGACTACCCGAAGTTCCGCGACCGGCTGAAGGCGTTCCGCGACATGGGCTACCGGTTCGCCGTGGACGATGCGGGGAGCGGCTACGCGGGGCTGGGCTCGATCGCGAACCTGGAGCCGGACTTCATCAAGCTCGACATCTCCCTCATCAGCGCCATCGACACGAACTTCATCAAGCAGAACCTCGTGCAGACGATGGTGAAGTTCGCCGACGATCACGGGGCGAAGGTGATCGCCGAAGGGGTGGAGCGCGCCGAGGAGTTCAAGACGGTGCAGGAGCTCGGCGTGCACCTGGTGCAGGGATTCTTCCTGCATCGGCCGCAGGCGGCGAATGTGCCGATCGTGACGGCGGTGGCGCGGTAACGACAACAGCCGTACGAGGTACCTTGTACGAGGTACCTTGTACGACCGATGGCCGTGCGTCTGACGTGAGTCGCCGGCTACCGAAGCAGCGCCTCCACCAGTTGCCAGGACCGCTCGGCGGCGCCGAGGCCGCGGTGGACTACGGCTCGTGCGGAGTGGCCGGCAGCGACGCGGGCATCGGGCTCGGTGAGCCAGTGGTCGAGGGTGCGTTCCACGTCCGCGGCGCTGGCGGCACTGACCGCGCCGTCGGCATCGAGGAGCAGGCGCGCGTCGCGGCTGGCGTGGTGGCGCGGGCCGAAGAGGACCGGGGCGCCGAACGCTGCGGGCTCGAGGACGGAGTGCAGTCCGGCGGCGTGAAAGCCGCCGCCGACGAACGCCACGTCGGCCAGCGCGTAGAGGTCACCGAGCACGCCGACACGATCAACGATCACCACGTCGGCTGTCGCGGCGCTCGCATCGGAAAGGCGCGCCGCGAGAAGGGCCTCGCTGTCGGCCCAGCGCTCGAGGGGCGCGAGGTGACCCACCGTGGGTTCGTGCGGCGCGATGATCAGTCGAGGACGTCGCGCGCCGGCACGCCGCGCGATGCGCGCCCAGGCGGGGAGGAGCTGGGCCTCGTCGGCGGGCCAGGTGGACCCGGCGACGAGGGTGAAGCGGTCGCTCACCAGGGGAGCGAGCAGCTCGCCTTCGCGATTCACTCCCTGCGCGCGCGCCCACACCTGGTCGTAGCGGGTGTCGCCGGTGACGGAGACGCGCGCCGACGGCACGCCGAGCGAGATGAGCCGGTCGGCGTCCTCGCTGCTGATCGCGCCGACGCGCTCGAGCCGCGCGTAGGCCTCGCGCAGCAGAGAGGACGCGAGGGGCGAGCGTCGCGACGACGAATGGGCGAGCGTGGCGCTGATGAGGCCGAGACGGGTGCCGCGGTGCGACGCTTCGCGGGCGAGGGTAGGCCAGACGTCGAGCTTGCTGAAGACGAGCGCGCTGGGCGCAAGGGCCGCGAGCGCGGCGCGCATGTCCGGCGTGGCGTCAAAGGGGAGCGCGTCGCGGAAGTCCACGTCGAGCGACGCTGCGAAGGCGCGCGCGCTCGGCGAGAAGTAGGTGTAGGCGAGCTGCAGGTCCGGACGTCGCGTGCGCGCAATCTGGAGCACCGGACGCGCCTGCAGCCCTTCACCGACGCTGGGCGCGTGCATCCAGAGCAGCGGGCGCGCCGTGTCACGGCGAAACGCCCCATAGCGCGCGAGGAGGCCACGCCGCTCGGCGAAGGTGGCGAGAAGCTTCCGGTCCGAGTGGGGCGCAACGGACGAGAGGGCGTGCGCGAGCCGCGCCGCCCCCTCGTATGCAAGTGCGAGCGCGGGGTTCACGCCCTCAATGCGACTTCGCGGCGGCGATCGCCTTGTCGAGCGCGACGCGGAAGGAATCGGTGGGATAGGCGCCCTCGAGCTTGCGGTCACCGATGAAGAAGGTCGGCGTGGAGCCGACGCCGGCGCCGCGCGAGCGGTCGCGGTCGGCCTCGATGAGGCGCGCCGTGGCGTGGCTGCTCATGCAGCTTCGCCAGGCCCTCGGTTCCACGCCGGCTGCCACGGCGAGCGAGTCGAAGGTGGGCATAGGGTCGCGCTCGGCCTCCCAGCGGTGCTGGGAATCGAAGAGCGACTCGTGCATCTGCCAGAAGCGGTCCTGGACCGATGCGCACATGGCGGCTTCGGCGGCGGCCTGGGCGTTCGGGTGGATGCTGGTGAGCGGGAAGTTGAGGTACGCCATGCGCACCTTGCCGGTCTTCACGTACTCGTCGTCGAGCGCGGCGAAGGAGGCATCGTGCCACTGCTTGCAGAACGGACACTGGAAGTCGCTCACCTCGATGAGCCAGACGGGGGCGTCTGCCGAGCCGCGAATGCGGCCGCGGTCGGCCGCGGCGCTGACGGAGTCGGTGAGGCCGCTCATGCCGGCGGAAGCGGAGCTGCTCGGCTTCACGTCGCCGCCCGCGGAAGCGGTGGCGCCGCTGCCGGGCACGGCTTCGGTGCGCGCGCAACCGGCCGAGGAAAGAAGGGCGGCGCCAAGGAGGAGAGCGAGGGATGAGCGCGTCATGAGGGCGGCGATGAGGGTGGCACGACGGACGGAGGAAAGCTAACGTCGCCGGCGGCCGCCGGGCGAGCGGGACCGTCGTCCATTTGCTATCGTTAAGGAGCAGTCACGCATGGGCCCCGACTTCAACCCCAGGTAATGCTTCCATCGCTTGCCGGTCGCGCCCTGCTGGGCGTGGTGACGCTCCTCCTCCAGGGCGGCCCGCAGATTCCCGCCCCGACGGGGCTGGTGAACGACTTCGCGAACGTGCTTCCGGCGGCCTCGGCCCAGCGCATCGAGGCCATCGCCCAGGATGTGCGCGACAAGTCGAAGGGGGAGATCGCCGTCGTCACGCTGGCCGATCTCGGCGGGCGGGACCCGAGCGAGATCGCACTTCGGATCGGGCGCGAGTGGAAGGTCGGCAACAAGGCCGACATCGGCGATCGCTCCCGGAACGCCGGCGTGGTGATCCTGCTCGTCCCGAAGGAGACGTCGAGCGACGGGCGGGGCTACTGCCGCATCGAGGTCGGGCAGGGAAGTGAAGGGTTCATCACCGATGCGACGAGCGGCACCATCTGTCGCGAGGCGACGCCCTTTTTCCAGCAGCAGGACTACGGGCGGGGGCTCGAGCTGGTCACGCTGCGCGTGGCGCAGCGGTTCGCGCAGGAATTCGGCTTCGAGCTCGACACGAGCCTCCACGCGCCACCGGTGCGACAGCCGGCGCGGGGCACGTCGAACGGGGGCGGCATCAACCCGCTGGTCCTGCTGGTCATCTTCTTCATCATCCTGTCCATCGTCGGCGGCGGGCGGCGCGGGCGTGGTTGCGGGTGCCTCCCGATCTTCCTGCCCTTTCCCGGGGGCGGCTTCGGCGGCGGACATCGCGGCGGCTTCGGCGGCGGCGGGTTCGGTGGCGGCGGCGGGTTCGGCGGTTTCGGCGGTGGCGGCGGGTTCAGTGGCGGCGGCGGCGGCTCCTCCTGGTAGGCGACGATCATGGCAACGATGACACTCGACGATCTCGTGACCCAGCTGCGGGCGGCGTACGGCGCGCGGCTCGACTCGGTGGTCCTCTACGGCTCGGCGGCCACGGGAGAGCACATCCCGAAGCGGTCCGACTACAACGTGCTGCTCCTGCTGAAGGAGCTCGATGCCGGCGCGCTGGCGTCGGCGTCGGCGGTGGCGCGCGCGTGGAGCGATGCGGGGAATCCACCGCCGATGACGATGACGGTGGCGGAGTGGAAGGGCTCGGCCGACGTGTTCCCGA